>JAJDGX010000175.1 GCA_030265885.1 Ruminococcaceae bacterium OttesenSCG-928-L11
CACCTTGTGGAAAACCTTCTTGCCTTTTTTCACGATGACATTGCCGTCGAAGGCATTCTGGGGGATAGCGAACGCGATGTCCTCCACCGCTGCAAAGCCCTCGCCCAGGTCTACGGAGATGCCCTTCTGCTGTACCAGCCGCCGCGCTTCCCCCTTGGAGGGGCACAGCCCGGTTTTTACCAGCAGATCCATAATATTGATGGCGCCGTCGGTGAAGTCGGCATCCGCCAATGTGGTGGAGGGCATGTTTTCATCCACACCGCTGCCACCAAATACAGCCTTGGCTGCCTCCAGCGCTTTGTCAGCCGCCTCCTTGCCGTGGACATCCTTGGTCAGCTCGTAGGCCAGAATCTCCTTGGCCTTGTTCAGCTGGCTGCCCTCCCATTTTTCCATGTCCTCGATTTCCTCGATGGGCAGGAAGGTGAGCATCTTCATGCAGTTGATGACATCGGCGTCGTCCACATTGCGCCAGTACTGGAAAAACTCGTAGGGGGGTGTCCGCTCGGGATCCAGCCAGACCGCGCCGGCCTGGGTTTTGCCCATTTTCTTGCCGTCCTTGGTGGTCAGCAGGGTAAAGGTCATGCCGAACGCCTCGCCGCCATCCACCCGACGCACCAGCTCCACGCCGCCGATGATGTTGGACCACTGGTCGTTGCCGCCCAGCTGCATGGTGCATTTGTGCTTGCGGAACAGCTGCAGGAAGTCGTAACTCTGCATGATCATGTAGTTGAATTCCAGGAACGACAGGCCCTGCTCCATGCGGGACTTGAAGCACTCCGCCGTCAGCATTTTGTTGACGGAGAAGTGGGCGCCCACCTCTCGCAGCATTTCGATGTAGTTCAGCTTCATCAGCCAGTCACCGTTGCGCTCGATGATGGCCTTGTCCAGATCCACAATGCGGCCCATCTGCTTGACGAACTGCTCGGCGTTGTAGTTGATTTCCTCCACCGACAGCATCTGGCGCATGTCGGTGCGACCGCTGGGGTCGCCCACCATGGTGGTGCCGGTGCCCAGTAGCAGGATGGGGGTCAGCCCCGCCATCTGCATCCGCTTGATAACGGTGAGTACCAAAAAGTGCCCCACATGCAGCGAGTTTGCCGTGGCGTCAAACCCCATGTAGAATACGCCCTTGCCGCTGTTCAGCAGCTTTTCCACCTGCTCGGGATGGGTCATCTGGGCAATGAGGCCCCGTCGGTTCAGTTCTTCGAACAAAGTCATTGTTGCCATTTTCCTCGTGTCCTTTCTGTGTGTGTCCCTGTCGCTGTTTCGCTTTTCCGGTTTAAAGTGTGATTTTTCCCAACAAAAAATCCCCTGTGGATATCATGTCCCCCATTCAGGGACATACTCCAACAGAGGACGACAATTGCTGCCGTGTTACCACCTCAGTTTACCGCGCCATCGCTGTACGCGGCCTCATCGGGTACGGCCGCACAGGCGGCGATACCAACGCCTTCGAATCAGGCGCTGCCCTTTTTACGGGGCCTGCACAGCATAACGGAGTGCACCCGGCCCAGCCTACTGACACATCGGTGTTCGGTGGGCGGCTCAGGGACGTATTCGCACCGGTGATTCCCGCCCCTTTTCACCACACAGGGGCTCTCTGCAGGAAATTCGTCCCGGCCTACTTGCTTCCCATCACAGCCTTTGCCAGCATTATACCCCCCCCCCCCCCCAAAAGTCAAGCAGCTTGAAGCTGCACACATGCCGCTCCGCGGATTGCCAGCACATATGTCTCGTCAAAACCACTCAAAAATATTGGCAGGCCACCGGTTGGAATCCGCGGAGCGGCATGTCGGCGGGTTCAACCCGCTTTTCCTAAAAGAAAGAAGGGTATATTCTTTTTGGGGGGTGCGTATATATGGGGTAGGAGACATGTCCAACAACGGGAGAAAGGCAGGAATTGCAAATCTATGGAAAAGAAACGGGAAGCACTGGGGCTCACATCCAAGGAGGCAAAGCGCCGGCTGTTTGAGTACGGAGAGAACCGGCTGGCATCCTCAAAAAAAATTAGCGCCCTGAAAATCTTTGGCGGCCAGTTCAAGGATCTGATGATCATGATCCTGCTGGTATCCACCGTCATCTCCGTGCTGATGGGGGAGACCATGGAGGCCATCGCCATTGTCGTCATTGTCCTGATGAACGCCATCCTGGGGTTTGTGCAGGAATACCGCACCGAAAAGACCATGGAGGCCCTGAAAAACATGGCTGCCCCCACCGCCAACGTCTTGCGCGACGGACAAGCCGTGCAGCTTCCCGCCGCTGAGCTTGTCCCCGGCGATGTCATCCTTTTGAAGGCGGGGGACAAGGTTCCCGCCGACGCAAAGGTCATTGAGGTGGTCTCGCTGGAATGCGACGAGGCGCTTTTGACCGGGGAATCGCTGCCGGTGGAAAAGCGAGTGGCCTCCTCCGACATTGCCGGATACGAAATTGGCATGCCGGAAATTGCCTATATGGGCACAGTCGTCACCAAGGGCCGGGGCAAGGCGGAGATTGTCTCCACGGGGATGTCCACCGAGATGGGCAAAATCGCCGGGATGCTCCACGAGATTGAGGACGAGCAGACGCCCCTCCAAAAGAAGCTGGCGCAGCTGGGCAAATACATCGCCATCGGCTGTCTCGCCATTTGTGTTGTCGTGGCTGCCGCCGGGGTTCTGCGGGGCTACCCCATCTTTGATATGCTCATCACCGGCATTTCTCTGGCTGTGGCCGCCGTGCCCGAGGGCCTGCCCGCCATCGTCACTATTGCCCTGGCGCTGGCTGTCAACCGCATTCTCAAGCGCAACGCCCTAGTCCGCAAGCTGCACTCGGTGGAAACCCTGGGCTGTGCCAATGTCATCTGCACCGACAAAACCGGCACCCTGACCGAAAATAAGATGACCGTCAAGCAGATTTCCACCTTTGACTACAACGTGGAGGTCGGCGGCAACGGCTATGAGCAAGCCGGGGAATTTACTGTCGGCGGACGCAGGGCAGCCATTGGCTCCTCGGCTACCTTGAAGCGGCTGTTTGAGATTGCCGTAGCCTGCAACAACTCCCAAATCACCTCTGCCGACGGTCGTGCCTCCCGGGATCGCACCCAGAGCACCTTGTCAGGCTCCTGGCAAGCCAACGGCGACCCTACGGAAATCGCGCTGCTCATCATGGCCGCCAAGGCCAACATGGGCGCGGAGTTGTCCGGCTTTGACAAGCAGGGGGAAATCCCCTTTGACTCTGACCGCAAGCGGATGACAGTTCTGCTGCGGGACAAGGCGGGCCGCCGGCTCAGCTTTTCCAAAGGCGCGCCGGATATCCTGCTGAGCCGGTGCAAGTACATACTCACCGATTCGGGGGTGCAGCTGCTGACCCCTGCCATTCAGCGCAGACTCATTCAGGCCAACGAGGACATGGCCGGTCGCGCCATGCGGGTGCTGGGCTTCGCCTACAAGGAGGCTCCCCTCTCCGACAGCGAGTGTGAGGACGACATGATCTTTGTCGGGTTGACCGGCATGATCGATCCCCCCCGCCGGGAGGTCTATGACGCGGTGGCAAAATGCCGCCAGGCCAAAATTCGCACCGTCATGATCACCGGGGATCACAAGGTAACGGCCTGCGCCATCGCCAAGGACATCGGCATCCTGCGCCCCGGTGATATGGTTATGGCCGGGGCGGAAATCGACGCCCTCCCCCCTGGCGGGCTGGATCCCATCGTCCACAAGGTGACGGTGTTTGCCCGGGTCAATCCCGGCCACAAGCTGGCCATTGTGCGGGCTCTCAAACGGCGGGGCGACATTGTCGCCATGACCGGCGACGGCGTCAACGACGCCCCCGCCATCAAGGAGGCCGACATCGGCGTTGCCATGGGCATCAGCGGCACCGATGTCACCAAGTCCGCCTCCTCCATCGTCCTGCTGGACGACAACTTCGCCACGCTGGTAGCCACGGTAGAGGAAGGCCGGGTCGTCTACAGCAACATCCGAAAGTTTATCCGCTATCTCCTCTCCTGCAACATCGGTGAGGTTGTTACCATGTTCCTGGGGATGATTATGGGCTTGCCGGTGGTGCTGCTGCCCATTCAGATTTTGCTGGTCAACCTGGCCACCGACGGCCTGCCTGCGCTGGCCCTGGGCATGGAACCTGCCGCCGCCGATATCATGACCCAAAAGCCCCGTCCGGCCAATGAGTCGGTGTTCTCCAACGGCCTTGGAAGCATCATCTGCTTCCGGGGATGTCTCATTGGGTTGACCACCCTGACTGTATTCAGCTGCTTCATGCGCTGGTATGGCAGCATTGACATCGCCCGCACCGCCGCCCTGCTCACTCTGGTGCTGACCCAGCTGTTCCATGTCTTTGAGTGCAAATCGGAGACCAAGAGTCTGTTTTCCATCAATCCCTTTGACAATCCGGCGCTCATTGGCGCTGTTCTGGTCTCTGCCGGGCTGATAGCCCTTGCCATCTATACCCCGTTCCTGCAAACGGTTCTGTCAACTGTGGCGCTGAGCGGTGAGCAGGTGCTGCGGGTGGTGGCCTCCGCCCTGGTGGTGCCTGTCATTTCCGCCGTCACTAAGATTGTGCCAAAGCGGAAAAAGGACGCCCTCGGCCTTC
>JAJDGX010000176.1 GCA_030265885.1 Ruminococcaceae bacterium OttesenSCG-928-L11
TTGACCTACTAACAGACGCTTCTAGCTTGGCGTATTCTTTCTTTTCCTGCGGGGTCAGTTCTTTTGTCTTTTTTTGCTTCGCTTTTGGTGTCTCCAATCCCTTTTTCTGTACTTTACGAAGGGTTGATATCTGATATTGTTCCCCTACAGAACGCAGGAATGAAACGTTATACTCATACAATTCCTTTGTTCCTATTACATCCCTTATATCCTGCATTCTATATCCTTTCCAAAGGGTTTACCGGTAAGAAATACCCCGTAAATCGTTAATATGTCAAGTAGAGGGCTACGCCCTTTTGCGGGAGCCAAGAGGCCCGCACCCGCGAAGCGGGCCCCTCGGGCCTCAGCCCCTCCCGGTCAAGACTATGTTCCCGCCGCATCGCTCTCCCCTATCGCCGATTTCCCCCGACGTGCAATCGCACCTTCCAGATGACGCGCATTGCATTCCAGCGTACATACATAGTCTTGAATGAAAGAAACCGTTCGCTGTCTAGCCGCATACCTTGTCGCACTGTCAACACGTGGTGTTTCATTACAATACGTGTTTTCTATCAGTCCCAGGATGTACACCTCGACCTGAATATCTCCTATGGTTGTGTACAAATCATCCCAACAATCAATAAGCTTACTCACATTGCCGCCCTCATCCCGTCATTATTTTCTGCATATGTCCATCGGAGCCCCTCAAAGATTTCCGATGTAGAAACGCCCAGAGCATTACACACTAATTCATACGTTGCCCACGGTGGCCAATCATTGCCGCGCTCCATGGCAAACAGATATGTCTCGTGGACACCGCTCAATTCTGACAAACATCTACGCGTCATACGCTTCTGTAAACGTATCCGCTGCAGCTGCTCACCCAAATGCTTGTAATAGTCCATTCTCTTGACCTCCCCTACTGTTTTGTGTACAATTTTAATAAGTCCATTATAGCATATTTTAGTCTGTTTTAGACTTGTGAATTATTCCAATTCAGACTTGTTAAGCTTGTGAATTATGCTAGAATGGACTTGAAAGGTGGGGTTAGCATGTACAAAGAAAACCTACACGAACGAATCAAAATAGCCCGCACAGAAGCCGGTTTCTCACAACAGCAAATAGCCGATGAACTCAGCGTAAGCCAATCCCGCATAGCTAAGATAGAATCAGGCCGACAAGAGCCAGATATTGAGACGCTTGGCAAGCTGGCTGAATTCTACAGCGTAAGCGTTGACTGGCTGCTTGGACTGGCACCCAAACGCCCAGGCTCGGAAAAATTGAAACAATAAAAAAACCCCCAGACGCAAAAAAACAGAGCAACCGAATTCGGTAACTCTGCCTTTTACATCTGGGGGTTCACTTTGCCCTTGCCTAACATGCAAGGGTCTTTAAATATCCCAGTGATGAGCGTTACAAGCTATACCTACTCTTTTATTATACACCAGGTTCCCATATTCATCAACCATTATTTTGTCCCGGCAAGGCCCGGTAGAGGCGTTCTCATTCCCTATGCATAGATTTACCTTCGGAAGGGCCTAGACGGCCCTTCCTCGGCCTGTAAGGGCATCCAGCAACCCTATGTTATGCTTTGTGACTATCTTAGCTTTTTTGCTATCAAAGGTGATTGCCCCCGAAGCCATTAGCCACAGAAGGCACAGAGGCCCAGCAGCAACACAGCTACGGCGATACAAGGCCAATAAGGAAGATGCGCATTCGCGCGCTAAACACGCCTGCGGGCGTAGAGACAAAGGGAGGCCCCGCTTCCAACCAAATGCTGTCATTACTTATTTATTTAGCGAAATAATAGAAATTGACGGATGTTGCCTCCCCTGCTGCTGTGGATGGCGCGGCCCCTCTGTGGGGCGCGGTGGCTTTGGAATAGCCAAATCTTGAGGGCTGTGTGGATTGACCGGCTTTGGGGTTACTGGTATAATTATACTAATTTCGAACGGGAGGGCACAATGAAAATGAAAATTGGTACCCAAAGGCTATTCGCATTTTTCCTGGCATGCCTCTTGACCGTGACCATGGGGCTGCCGGCTGCGGCACAGACCGCCTTGGACGGCGATCTCGTGGACGATGAGGGGCTGGGCTTCAGTGTCCTGTCGGCGGAGGGGGCGGAATCCGGCAAGTTCATCGACCACCCCAATTACATTGAGGCGACTGCGGAAATGGTCACTGAGATGAAAAACAATGGGGAGAAGTTCATCATTTTTGGGTACCGGTCGACCTGCGGGAACAGCATCGCCCGCGGCCCGGTATGGGCCCGCATGATGGAGGATTACGACTTTCCCCTGTACGGGATCAATGTGGATACGCAGAATGTATCCTTTTTATACCGGAATGTTGTGGGAGGCGGCAGCACGGTTACGCTGCCGGTCATTTGCTTTGTGGAGGATGGCTCCACGGTCAGCTATCACGCCAAAAATCCGTGGAAGGATATGATTGCGTATCTCAGCCAGTTTCTGGGGCAGGAGGTCAGCTTTCTCTCCTTTGAATCGCTGAATGCGGAAATGTATGCGTCCTACCCGGATGACGAGGACTTTCTGGCCTATGCGCTGCAGCCCCAGACGGCTGAGGAGACCGACTGGGCCACCGTGAAGGCGCAGGCGGAGAGCATCATTGCCGCTGCCTCGGCCACCGGCGACTATGAGAAAATGCAGGCCATTCACGATTGGGTGGCGGGGCACATTTATTATGACTTTGCCTATATCTACGGCGACACGGCCACCACCTACTCCAACCCCAGGGAGGTGCTGGAGCACAGGTATGCGGTTTGCCAGGGGTATGCCCAGCTGACGGCGGATCTGTGCCGGGCGGTGGGGATTCCGGCGGTGGTGGTTACCGGCTTTGCAAACGGCATGGGCTATGAGGAGGCCTACGCGGACATGCTGACCGCCTATGAAAGCTATGTGCGGGATTATTTGAAGGCGGAGAGCGGCGACCGCGAGCGGGTGAAAAGCCAGTTTATGGCCTATGTAGACCGCAACCGCAACCACGCGTGGAATATGGCCTATGCCGACGGCCGCTGGATAGTCATGGACACCACCTGGGATTCCGGCAACCGACGCACGGTTTCCGGCGGGCAGAGTGTGCTGTCTGACGGCGCGGTGCAGCAAAGCTTCTTTGACCCGGATTTGGATGAGGTTTCCAACACCCATCTGTTCGGGAAGATGGGTGTATACACGGTGTCCATCGATTGCGGCGCCGGCGGAACCGTCACCGGCGACGGCTACTATATCCAGGGCGATGTAGTGGTTGTACAGGCGACTGCCGATGCCGGCTTTGAGTTTGAGGGGTGGTACAAGGACGGCAAGCGAATGTCCACCGCCGAGATTTTGGAGATTCGCATTGGTGCCTACAACTATTATCTGGAGGCAAAATTTAAGGTGCGCACGCTGTATGATGTGACGGTTGTGGCCGGAGAAGGCGGCACCGTGACCGGTGGCAGCGGCTCCTACTACAAATATCATCCGCTGCAGCTGTCGGCGGTGGCCAATGACGGCTATGTCTTTGCGGGGTGGTACATCGGGGATACCAAATTCAGCAGCGACTCTCAGGCACTGTATCGGGTGGAGCCGGAACATGTGACCATTACCGCCCGCTTTGTGGTTCCTGCGGTGCTGCGTCGCGTTACCGTCAAAGCCGGGCAGGGCGGAACGGCCACCGGCGGCGGGAATGTCGCGGATTGGGGCTCCACCACCATTGCGGCAACGCCTGACGAGGGCTACGAATTTGTCGGCTGGTACATTGACGACACCATTTTGTGGGTCAATGCCACCCAGACCTACACCTTCCTTGTTACGAAAGACTATTCGCTGACGGCGAAGTTTAAGCCCATCGCCTCCAACCCGGGAGGGGTTGACGACACCGATAACACGGAGAAGCCCGGAGGAAACACCGGCAACACAGGAAGCACCGTTACCACCGGCAATACAGGAGGTAACGGAGGCTCTGGCGGCGGCGGTGGAGGAGGAGGTGGCGGCGGCGGAGGCAGCAGCTCAGTTGCCGTTGCCCTCAATGAATCCACGGCTGGGGTGCGGGTTAAGTCGGCCATTCGTGTGGCGCGGACAAAGGGCAAAACAACCGGCTCGGTGACCTTCTCCGATGTGACGACGGCTTCTCTGAAAACGCTGCAGTCTGTCGCAAAAACGGCCAAGGCGGCAGGCGGCTCGGCCTGGCTCAGCTTTAAAAGTGAGAGCAAGGACAAACGGTATGCCTATGTCTCCTTTGACCCTGCCCAGGCCACCAAGGATTTGACGCTCACCATTTCCCTGGACGATGCCCGGGTGAAAAATGTGTACACAGCCTTTAAAAAATGGTTCAAGCAAGAGGTGGCTGTCATCAGCCTGAAGCAGAAAACGGATTTCGGCATGGCTGTGCGGATTACCACCAATGTGGACTTGAGCAAGCTGGATTTGACAAAGCCGCTGTATTTCTATGTGTATGACATCAAGGCAAACAAGTACGAGGCCATCGCAAAGCCGGAGTATGCCATTGGCAAGGACGGCGTTTTGACGTTTACCACGACGCGCT
>JAJDGX010000177.1 GCA_030265885.1 Ruminococcaceae bacterium OttesenSCG-928-L11
GACACGGCGGCTCACTATTTTGAACCAACTGAAAAACGGCGAATTAACCACAGAGGAAGCTCTGGAATTATTGGGAGGGAATCGAAATGAATGAAGAACGCACTATTATCCTGCAAATGCTCAAGGACGGGGACATCACCATCGAGGAAGCCGAGCGCCTGCTGGATGCCATCAAGGTCAGCACCTCCGACGCACTCGCCGTCAGCGAGGGTGTCACCGTCGGCACAAAGCCCAAGCGGCTGATTGTGCGGGTATTTGAGCATGGTATATCCAAGGTCAATGTCCGCGTGCCCTTCTCCCTTGTCAAAATCGGGCTGAAGATGGGTACCAAGTTCGCCGCCAATGGCGAAGGCAACGATGAAGTCAACCGCGCCCTCCACGACATCGACTTCGATGAACTCCTCTCCGAAATCGAAAGCGGTGAAATCACTCTCCCCTACAAAATCGTAGACGTAGAGGACGGCGACAAAGTGGTAGAGGTCATTCTGGAATAGCCGGAATGCAAAAAACCGGGCACTCCCAGGGAGTGTCCGGTTTCATCTGCTGTGGAACAAAGAATTATTTCACGATGAACTTGTCGATGGCAGCCAGGAATTCGCCGCAGTCATCATTGTGGATGTCCACCTTGATGGCCTTGGAAAGATCCAGGCTGAAAATACCCATAATGGATTTTGCGTCAACGGCGTAGCGGCCGGAAATCAGGTCAACATCAAAATCAAAGCGGGTAACGATGTTCACAAACTCTTTGACATCATTGATGGTGCCGAGCAATACGGTTACACTCTTCATAATAATCTCCTCCTAAGTTGGCATTCGTGCCCTTTCTACAGTTAGGGCAGTCTCTCGGTGTGTGTTTCATTTGCATTTTCTTTCTTCCACATGTACAATATATCAGCCGGGAAATAAATAGTCAATACCGAATTGTAATTATTTTGCAATTTAATGATAAGATTATACGTTCCCACGATTCCGTTCATTTCTCGCCCCATTATTTGTGCATATTTCACTAAGTAAATTCAACACCTTTGTGTATATGGACGATAATTTTCAGCCTCGAAAGGATTGTGATGAGTTGCGCGCCGCGTTTTTTACTCTGGGCTGCAAGGTCAACCAATACGAAACCTCTGTTATGACACAACGATTCGCCGCCGAAGGCTTTGACATTGTAGACCCCGACGACGAAGCCGATGTCTATGTGGTCAACTCCTGCACCGTCACCGCCACCGGCGACAAAAAAAGCCGCCAGATGGTGCGCCGGTTCCGCCGCCAAAACCCCACAGCCGTAGTATGCCTGTGTGGCTGCTTCCCCCAGGCCTTTCCCGACGCCGCAGAGCAAATCCCGGAGGCCGACGTGATTATGGGTGCCCGCAACCGCTCCGCCCTGCTGGATGCGGTGAAGCAGCGCCTGGCCGGCGGCCAGCGGGTGGTACAAATTGTCCCCCACGAGAAGGGCGAGGCCTTCGAAACCATGCGCGCCGCCCACATGGGCGACAAAACCCGTGCCTTTGTAAAAATTCAGGATGGCTGCGAACGGTATTGCGCCTACTGCATCATCCCCAAGGCCAGGGGGCCTGTCCGCTCCAAGCCTCTGGAGGAAATCCGGGCCGAGCTGGAGGGGCTTGCTGCAGCAGGCTACCGGGAGATTGTCTACGCAGGCATCAATCTGCCCAGCTACGGCCAGGATATAGACGCACGCCTCCTGGACGCCATTCGCGTGGCCAACGGCATCGACGGCATCCAGCGCATCCGCCTCGGCTCCTTGGAGCCGGAGAATCTGCCGGCCGAGGACATCGCCGCCATGGCCGCTATGGACAAGCTGTGTCCCCAGTTCCACCTGTCTCTCCAAAGCGGGTGCGACGCCACTCTCCGGCGGATGCGACGCCATTACGACACCGCCATGTACCGGGATATCTGCCGGGATTTGCGCGCTGCCTTCCCCCACTGCGCCCTGACCACCGACATTATGGTGGGCTTCCCCGGCGAAACGGAGGAGGAGCATGCCGCCTCCCTGGCCTTTGCCCGGGACATCGGCTTTGCCAAGGTTCATGTCTTTGCTTATTCCCGGCGGCCCGGCACCACCGCCGCCGCCATGGCGGATCAGGTGGAAAACAGCGTCAAGGTGCGCCGCTCCCACGAGATGGCGACCTGCACCGCAGAGACCCGCCGCGCCTTTTTGGACACCCAAATCGGCTCCACCTTCGACGTGCTGTTTGAGGACAGGGAAAACGGCCACTGGTGCGGCTATACCGCCAATTACACCCCCGTGCGCGTGGCGTCCGACGCCGATTTATCCGGCCGGATTCTCCCGGTCAAGCTGACCGGCCACGACGGCGACACATGCACCGGCTCATTGGCCCACCAGTAAAAACAGCTTGGTCAGCAGATAACCGATGGCACCGCACACCGGAAACGTAAATGCCCACGCCGCCAGCATTTTGCGGATGACCGACCAATCCATGGATTTGCGATCCCCCGCCATCCCCGCACCCATAATGGCGGTGGTCTTGGTGTGGGTGGTGCTCATGGGGATGCCAGACAGACTGGCCACAAACAGACAGACCGCGCTCCCCAAATCGGAGCATACGCCCTGATGCTTGCGAATGGACACCATCTTCACCCCCACCGACTGAATGATCCGCTTGCCGCCGATGCTGGTGCCCACAGCCATGCAAATTCCGCAGACCAAAAAGGCAACCCAATTGTCAAATACATTGACCGGCTCGGTGGTGCGAATACCCTTGGCCAGCATGTTGGCCGCCACCAGGACAGCCACAAACTTCTGGCCATCCTGGGCGCCGTGCATAAAGGCCATCCCCCCGGCGGCGGCTATCTGCAGCCGATCCAATGTCCGCTCCCGGGCCCGCAGAAGGAGCCTGCCCAGCATTTTTGTGGCGACATAGCCCAGCACAAATCCCATCACAAGGGACATGGCAAGGCCCAGCAGAATCTTCCCCCACACCGCGCCGCCCGGGCCCTGCCGTCCCAACGCAAAGGAAGCCCCCGCCAACGCCGCCATCAACGCGTGGCTTTCGCTGGTGGGGATGCCAAAATACCACGCTGCCACCGCAAACAACACAATAGCCGCCATAGCGGAACAGAGGGCAATTTCCGATTCCAGCAGCGACGCGCCGCCAAAATCGGCCATGGATGTGATGGTATCCGCCACCGACACACTGATGAGGCTGACAATCACCAGCCCCAGCAGATTGCAGACCGCCGCCAGCCGCACTGCGCCCCGAAACGATATGGACTTGGTCGCCACAGCGGAGGCAATGGCGTTGGGCGCGTCCGTCCATCCATTGACAAACACCACCGCCAGCACCAGTACCGTCAAAACCGTTCCCCACACCGATGTCATGCTTTGCCCTCCCCGGCCAGTCCTTTTATTGAGTATATGCAGGGGATGGGCAAGTTATGAGGCATCGTCAAACCCTCAGAAAAGCAAAACGCACCCCCGGTCATCTCAATTGACCGGGGGTGCCAAAATTCCTCCACAGAGGGCAAACCGCCTATTTGTTGGCCAGCACCGCCTGATTCTGGTTGGGACTGGAGCGGCGCTCCAAATCCGGGAACCGATGCTCCAGGGCGGCAAGGGAGATTTCCACATCCTCGTGAACCTCCGCCGGGGTAAAGCAGCCCATAGTCACCATGTCCTGGGGACGAATGGTGTTCCACACAAAGTTGAGCCCCACATAGGGTGTGCAGCGGCCCGCCGCCATCGATTTGATGGTCATAACCGGCTTTTTGGCGTGGTTGATGATGGAAGCCACCGTCTCCACCTCAATCTGCATCAAAAAGCCCAGGCAGTTGTAGATTTGGATGTAGGTTTCCAAATCGTAGCCGTTTTCGTCGGAGTAGAGAACCAGCTCCGGCATGTGGGCCGACAAGCCGGGAATCATCCCCGCATCCCGAATCATGGCGGTGTAATCGTCCAGCCTGTCCATGGTGCCCTTGTTTTTGTTGACCAGCTGTTCCGCGCTGGAATGGTGAATCAGGCAGAATTTGGAGCCATTGCGGGCACATTCCTTTACGGTGGCCTCGGCCTCCGCGCGGCCTTCCCGGGTGTCATCCATATTGAGGATGGGCGTGTCGATGACGATGAGATCCCGGCCCAGCTTTTCCCTGGCGTAGTGAACAGCGTCGTATATCACCGGGGCCTGAGTCAGGGGGCCCATTACCGCGTCGATGCCGTACTCCAGATACGCCTCAAACACCGGCAGAAAGCTGTCCCGAGTGCTGTATCTGTCCTTGATGAAGGCGTCCATGGACGTGGTTTTGTGGCTGTATCCCAACAGCCAGTTGGTGCCGATGAGCATGCGGGGCAGGGACACCCCCGCCACCTCCGTGCGCGGAAATTGCTTTGCCATAATTGCTCCACCCTTTCATTTGAAAATAAAAATCCATGCAATATGTAAAAAAACAACGCACCCATTTCAAAAAGAGAAAACTCACACAAAGCCCCCGGCGGCACAGGCACAA
>JAJDGX010000178.1 GCA_030265885.1 Ruminococcaceae bacterium OttesenSCG-928-L11
TGTCTCTGTCAACACGGTGAAGTCGACCATCAGCCACATTTACAACAAGCTGGGCGCCAACAACAAGGCCGACGCAGTCTCCATCGCCATCAAAAAGGGGTACATCGAGGGGTATTCGCCGGAGTAACAAGCCATTCCAACCCGGAGTAACAAACCATTCCAACAACGTTCTTGGGGGGGACACCAATGAAAGACAATCGGAGCCTTGAGCCGCTATACCAGTACGCGTCTGCGCACCGATTTGGGGAGTTTGACAGACTGTTTTCCGAGCTGCGCCACACACTGCCGCCCGACGCCTTGTGGGAGGCGTACCTGATGCGGGCGCAAATCAAGCTGTATGCCGCCGACATCTCCGCGCTGGAGGACTTGGAGCAGGCCGGGAAAATTGACGGACAGCCGCAGTTTTCCCTACTCGGCGCCCACTGGAAGGTGGACGCGCCCAATCGATTTATTGTGTTCCCCCGACAGCCGGGGGCACTGGAGCAGTTTGTCGCCTGCCTCCCCGCAATCCGGGAATGGCTGGAGCGATGGTATGGCCCCCAGGGAAGCGCCCTTGTGCGCCAGGTGCAGTGCGAGGCCCACTATTATCGGGGAGAAGTACAGGCCGCGCTGAAGCTGGCGGAGGAGCCGGAGCCGGCGGAATGGGTGAGCTATGGGGATGCCATGCTGGCGGCGTGTATGCGTTTTCGCTGCTACCTGGCTCTGGAGCAGCCCCAAAAGGCGGAGCAGTGCATGCTGGATATCATCCGGCTGTCCCGATCCCACCCGGAATGTGTGGCCGCGTACCAGTCCTTTCGGGGCTGGGCCAGCATCACAACCAGCTGGAACGGGGATTCCCCCCGGTTTTGCGCGGGCTCCTGCGGCGAGAATCTGCCGGTGCTCGACGACCGGCTGGATTACATCCGATACGGCTCCTCCCAGACAACCCCTCTGGAGAAGCCCTTTGTGGACTACGCCGGGCAAAGCTATGGAGACGCCTACGCACTGCGGCATTGCTATATGGATTCCCTTCACGCCATGTATTGGTGGTCGGCGGGGGATTACGGGCAAATGGCGGCGTATTTCGACAGGCTGTACCAGGTGGCTCAGGCCAGCGGTGTCAGCATGCCGCTGGTGGAGTACGGCGAGCAGATTACCCCGCTGCTGCAGTACATCAAAGACAGCGGCTTCGACTGCTCCCACCAATGGATCGACGATGTGACAGCGCGGGCCAGGCAGTACGAGAAATGCCTGAACCGATACCGGGATTCCGATATATAACGGCTGCTGCTTTGTCTGAAAGCGGGGAAATACCGGTACGACGCAAAAAAACGCTTCCGTCTACAATGCGGAAGCGTTTTTGATCTGCTGTTCCAATACATCGGCAAACCGGTGAATGGCAGGGGTGAGCGCGGCAAGCCATTCCATAGTCTCATCGTCTGCCAGCGCCTCCCGGGGATGGGTGCGTATGTCCAGCACCCGCTCCATCGCAGCCGGATCCGGGGCCAGCTTTTGGCGGAGCGCCCAGCGGCCGGCCTCTGTCTTGGCAATGATGCCGCCGGTCTGCAGGGTGTACAGACAGCGGGCGATATCCAGCATCCACCCGGCGGTGTACAGACTTTTCCCTGTCTGAGAGGCATACTCCCGGATGGTCTCATAATGGGAGACCACCGCGTCGTGCAGCTCCTTGCGCTCTGGGCGGGGAATTTGCCCGCGCACCTCTTTGCCTGTCAAAAGACGGCCGTAGTCCAGCAGCTGCAGACGGGAAAAGGCGTCCCAGCAATAGCTGTCGGTGATGCGCTGCCCACTGGTGCCCCAGTACACCACGGTACCTCCGGCGTTGTTCAAAAGCTGCTTCAGTGTCAAAAATCCGCCCTCAAAGGCGCGGTAGCAGGGGGGCCGGGGATGAAAATCCGTCAGGGTTTGCCGAAGGTTCAGCAGAGCCTTGGCCTGCGGCGGAGAAAGCTCCGCCTTTGTCAGACACAGAATATCGATGTCGCTCCAGCCGGGCTGATAATCCGCAGTGGTGCAGGAGCCATACACATACAGCGCCAGCAAATTGTCCGTCAATATTTCTTTTATTGCGGCGGTCATAACAGAAATCGACTGTTCCATGGCAGCCTCCCTCAATCAAACGCTGCATCAAGTATACCACATCACTCCCGCAGCTGTCCAAGTTGTGTCTCGCCTGTTTTTTTGCTATGATGTAATATATTTGGGTTGCTTGAGGTTACCATTATGGGAAGGAAAGCGGGGTGAGGCCTGTGCTGTTTGGGATTGTGTTTGCCTCCGGCGAGGAGCGGGAAAAGTTTGAGCACATCTACACCCAATACAAAAATCTCCTGCTGCACAAGACATATGAGATCCTGCGGGATTACACCTTGGCGGAGGACGCGGCCAGCGAGGCTTTTCTGCGCATTTACAAGAACCTGCACAAGGTAGACGACACCGATTCCAACCGCAGCATCGCCTTCTACGTGACCATCGCAAAAAACGCGGCGCTGACCCTGCGCGGCACTGAGCACAAAAAGCAGACAGAGGAATACGAGGACGACATCGCCGACACCAGAGACATGGAGCTGGAGGTGCTCAGCGGAATTTCCTCCCATGCGATATACCGCCTGGTGGATGCGCTCAGCGAGGAATTGCGCAGTGTGTTCCTGCTGAAATTCGCCTATGACATGCCCCATCGCGCCATTGGCGAGGCGCTGGGAATCAGCGAGAACAACGTTACGGTACGCCTGCACCGCGCCAAGAAAAAGCTGGCGCAGATGTTAGCGAAGGAGGGATACGTCTGTGAAAGCAAATAACCAGAATGAGCTGTTCCGGCAGATGGCATCCCAATACGTCGAGCAGGCAGGGGAGACGCTGCGCCGGGAAAAGGAACAGCTGGACAGGGAACAGCCCCACATCCTCACCCCACGCATGGATGAAACGGTGCTGGGCCACTCATCACCGCCCAGGCAAAACCGGCGTTCCCTGTGGGCGACGCTGGCGGCCTGCATCCTGCTGGCGCTGCTGATGCCGGGTATCGTCCTCTGGTTGGATTTGAACCAGGGCGGCATGACGGGATCCCCCTCCCAGGCCGCCTCCTCCGATACGGCGGCTGCACCGGCGGAATACGCGGTCATCCCCCTCAGCTTCACTTTGCCGGACAATTTCCGGGTGGAAGAGGTGGAGCAGGACAGGGAAAAGAGCATCTATTACCTGGACGACACCATGAAGGATCCGGTGGTGATGACGCTGGAATACGGCAGCGCTCCCGATACGGCCGGACTTGTGAGCATCAGCACCCGGGGCGGCGACTTGTGGGGCATGACCTACGCCGACTACAGCATCGTCCTCTTTGAAAAGGACGGCGTCATCCACACCATAACCTGTCAGAACGACATCAACACCCTTGTCGACATCGGCAGAGCCGCGTTTGCGGTTTAAAAATAATTTTTCAAATTCCTGTAATGTTTTGGAAATCCCCCGGGTTATTATTCACGAAGGCCGTCGATGTACCGTCCGGCGAGACAATGGGAGCGTGCATCGGAAAAGAGCCACTGCGTGAATAAGGAGATGGAATATCATGACAAATTCAACACAAAAGCTAAAACAGGCCGTCGGCGCGTGTCTGCTGGCAGGTGCCATGCTGCTTTCCGCCTGCGGCGGTGCCTCGTCGGGTGCAAGCTACAGCTCCATGGCGCCTGCTCCGGCGGAAACAGACGGAGCAGTTGCCGGCGTGTACCCTCACCGGCCTCAGGCAGAGTCCGGCGCCCAATCGGAGAAGTACCTGACCATCGACCAAAACCGGGAAACATCCACCCTGGCGGATTCCCTCGTCACCCTCTCCCTAAAGGTGGATACAGCCGCGTACACCAATGTGGCCCGATACATCCACAGCGGATCCCTGCCGCCGGCCGACGCGGTTCGCACAGAGGAGCTTGTCAACTACTTCTCCTATGACGGCGACATGCCCTTTGACAACGGCCCCTTCGCCGTCTACACCGAGGTGGCCCCGTCTCCTCTGGATGAAGGCAAGCACATGGCGTTCATCCGCGTAAAAACAATGGACATCGACAAGGAGGAGCTGCCACCCACCAATCTGACCTTCCTCATCGACACCTCCGGCTCCATGAATTCCTACGACAAGCTGCCCCTGCTCAAGGAGGCGTTCAGCCTGCTGACAGAGACCCTGGGAGAGGACGACATGGTGTCCATCGTGACATACGCGGGCACCTCCTCCATCGTGCTGGACAGTGTCAGCGGCGCGGATACGCACGTCATTCTCAACGCCATCCACAACCTGACCGCAAGCGGCTCCACTGCCGGGGCCAACGGCATCACAACCGCATATGCCCTGGCGGAAAAAAACTTTAAAGAAGGCGGCAACAACCGGGTCATTCTGGCCACCGACGGCGACTTCAACGTGGGGATTTCCAGCACCGACCGCCTGGCCGATTTGGTGGCGCAAAAGCGGGACAGCGGCGTCTATCTGAGCATCCTGGGC
>JAJDGX010000179.1 GCA_030265885.1 Ruminococcaceae bacterium OttesenSCG-928-L11
CCCGGTTATACGGGCGGTTGTTTTCTGCTGGAGGGAAATTGTGGATATTTGTAGAAAATATGGGAAAATATACTGGTTGTATACGAGAAAGGTGGGCTTTTGGGGAGATGCCACGGTTTTTTACGGAGCGAATTGCGGGGGACACGGCGTGGATTGAGGGGGCGGACGCGGCTCACATCTGTCGGTCACTGCGCATGGAGGCGGGGGACGCGCTGGTTGTGTGCGATTTGCGGGGGATGGATTACGACTGCGTCATTGAATCCGCCGCACCGGAGGAGGTTGTGCTGCGGGTGGAGCGGTCTTACCCCTGCGTGGCGGAGCCCCGGGTGAAAATCCGGTTGTTTCAGGCGTTGCCAAAAGGGGATAAACTGGAATATATTGTTCAGAAATCCACGGAATTGGGTGTGGATGAAATCATTCCGGTGCTGACGGAGCGGTGCATCTCCCGGCCCGATGGCAAGGCCATGGATAAGAAGCGGCAGAGGCTGGGCAAAATAGCGGCAGAGGCCGCCAAGCAATCGGGGCGTGGGAAAATTCCGGCGGTGGGGCCGTTGCTGTCGTATCGGGAGGCGTTGGTCGCCATGGGGGAGAGCGAGACGGCGCTGCTGTGCTATGAAAACGCCACGGTGCCGCTGCGGGAGGCGCTGAAGGGACAGGCGCAGTCTGTGGCGGTGCTGATAGGCAGCGAGGGCGGCTTTTCGCCGGAGGAAGCGGCGCAGGCAGCGGCGGCGGGAATCGGGGCAGTCAGCCTGGGGCCCCGGATTCTGCGGTGTGAGACGGCACCGGTTTGTGTGCTGTCGGCCATCCTCTTTGTAGGCGGCGAATTTTAGGTTTGCAGGAAAATCGACAGGATTCGACAAAATGAAGTGGTAAAATTTAGGGGAGTATGCGGGTGACTGTGATGGATACGGTAAAGCGAACGACCCAAAGCCTGATTGCCGCGATGCTGGCGGCGCTGTTGATTTTGCTGGGTACCGGCGGCCTGGCCAAACGGGCGGCGGAAAGCACCCTGCTGATGCAGAGTCGCTTTGCGCGGACGGTGCTGGCCCAGGATTCCATGAATCCGATTCGCATGGTTACCGAGCCGCAAAAGCTGAATGTGCTGCTCAAGTTTATCGGCGCTGTGACAACGGCGTATATCAATTTTGAGATGATACCTGTCAACGAGGCGCAGACCTTTGTGGTTCTGTTTGAAAGCGCCGGCGATGACATTGCCATTGAAAGCTTTGCCTATCACGGGAAAAAGCTTCTTGTAACCGGAACAGCCCCCACTGCGGAGGCGTGCGAGAGATTCCGGGATGCTCTGGAGGATAAGCGGTATTTCAGTTCGGTTGCGCTGCACCAATATACAACCACGGACGACGAAATCCGGTTTGAGATGGAATGCGCTTGATTCCGGAACGGCACCACTTCATTTGCCCCTTTATTTATTTCATCATATATTGGGTTGGCGCGGGATTTTCCCGCGCTTTTTTCTTTGGCTTTTTGCGCTGTGAAAATTGGATGGCGAAAATTGGTTGGGATTGGTGCTTGCAGGTAAAGGATATCTGGCAGTATACTGTGATTGGTTGCAACCAATGGAGGGATTGGCTATGACAATACGGCTGGAGCATAACAGCGGGACACCGCTGTATCAGCAAATAGTGGAGCAAGTGCGGGCGATGGTGCTGAACGGCACGTTGCCCGCCGGGTATCGGCTGCCGCCGGAGCGGAAGCTGGCAGATGCCTTGTCGGTAAACCGCACCACCATCTTGAACGCTTACCGGGAGTTGAAGGCCGAGGGCCTGATAGGCTCCCATGTGGGGCAGGGTACGGTGGTGCTGGCGGCGCAGGAAAGCGAGTCCACTCCGCCCGCGACGGCCTCGCGGCCCATATGGAGCCACTATCTCAGCGATTACGCGGGGCAGTTCAGCCAGTTCCAGATGAATGATCTGCTGGATTTTGCCAACCGCACCGATGTGATCTCCTTTGCCACAGGCATGGCCGCGCCGGAGTGCGGGCCTGCGGAGGCGCTCAGGGGAATCGAGGAGCGGGTATTGACCGAGGACGGCGGGCAGTATTTGATGCACTCCCCGGTGGAGGGGTTTCACTCGCTGCGGGTGGAAATTGCAGGATATATGTCCCAGAGAGGGGCGTATTGCACGCCGGGGGAGGTGTTTGTCACCTCTGGTTCTCAGCAGGGGATTGAATTGGTGGCTCAGGCGCTGCTCAATCCCGGGGATATTGTGGTGATGGAGGAGCCGACCTATTTTCCAGCCATTCAGGTGTTTAAGGCTATGGGCGCCCGAATTATGGGGGTGCCGGTGGATGAGGAGGGAATGCAGCTGTCGGTGCTGGAACTGCTGCTGCAGCGATACCGGCCCAAGCTGATTTATACGGTTCCCACCTTTCACAACCCTACGGGGACGGAACTGTCGATGGAGCGGCGCAAATGGTTGATGGCGCTGTCCCGACAGTATCGGATTCCCGTGGTGGAGGACGACGCCTACGGGGAACTGCGCTATGACGGCACGGCTCTTCCCACCTTAAAAAGTATGGACAGCGCCGGTCTAGTCATCCATCTCAACACCTTTTCCAAGATGATATATCCCGGCCTGCGGATTGGCTGGGTGGTGGCGGATCGAAAGCTGGTGGACACCCTAATCGCCATTCGGCAGGTGGTGGATATCCATACCAACTGCCTGTCCCAGAAAATTGTGGAGCGGTTTGTAGCCAGCGGGCAGCTGGGTACCCATCTGGAGACTGTGACAAAGGCGTATCGACACAAACGGGATACCATGCTGCGGGCGCTGCGCCAATACGCCCCCGAGGGGATGCGCTGGACAACCCCGGCGGGGGGATACTATATTTGGGTGACGCTGCCGCCGGGTGTTGCCTGCGATAAGCTGCTGCACAGGGCGGAGCGGCACAAGGTGGCCTTTGTGCCGGGGACGCTGTTCTCTACCACGGGGCAGGAGACGGGGCGGATGCGGCTCAACTTTACCTTTGCCGCGGAGCATCAGATTGAACCGGGGATTCGCCGACTCTGCGAGGCAATTCGGGAGACGGTGGCGCAGGAGCCGGAGGGAGCCCCTCTGGTTGAGCGAAATCCCATTGTATAGTGCCAATCCCCCTGAAAGAGGGGGAAAGATGGCGCAGAAACAGGAGGAATCGAGTGTGAAATACAATTACGCGAGGCGTGTTTCCAATATGAAGGCGTCGGATGTGCGGGAACTGCTGAAGGTGACCGAGACACGGGAAATTATCTCGCTGGGAGGCGGTTTGCCGGCACCGGAACTGTTCCCGGTAGAGGAAATCAAGGCGGTTGCCTGTAAGGTGCTGGAAGAGGAGGGGGCGCAGGCTCTGCAATACTCCACGACAGAGGGCTATCTGCCGCTGCGGCAATGGATTGCCCGGCGGCTGGGCGATACGGAGGGCCTTGCCATCGATGCGGACAACATCATCCTGACAAACGGATCCCAGCAGGCGCTGGATTTGACGGGCAAGCTGTTTTTGGATGAGGGCGATGTGGTGGTGTGTGAAAGCCCGACGTATCTGGCGGCAATCAGTGCCTTTCGAGCGTATGGGTGCCGGTTTGCCGAGGTGGAAACCGATGACGACGGCATGCTGCCACAGGCACTGGAGCAGGCGCTGGACGCCAATCCCACGGCTAAGCTGATTTATGTGGTGCCCACCTTTCAGAATCCCACCGGCCGCACCTGGAGCAGGGAGCGGCGGGAGGCGCTGCTGGAAATCGCAGCGCGGCGGGGCATTCTGGTTGTGGAGGACAATCCTTACGGGGAACTGCGGTTTGAGGGGGAGACTATCCCCATGCTGAAATCCATGGATGGGCAGGGCAATGTCATTTGCTTTGGAACCTTTTCGAAAATCTTTTGCCCCGGCTATCGATTGGGGTGGATTGTGGCGGAAAAGGGTGTCATCGAGAAATACGGTCTGGCCAAGCAGGGTACGGATTTGCAGTGCAATACCCTGGCCCAGCGGGAGGTGACGCGATTCCTGCAAGATTACGACATCGATGCGCACATCGGGCGGATTCGGGAGACATATGGGCGCAGGCGAAATTTGGCTATCCGCACCATTGAGCGGGAATTTCCCGAGGGAACCGCCATCACCCGACCTCAAGGGGGATTGTTCTTGTGGCTGACGTTGCCCGGTGGGCTCAATGCCCGGGAGCTTTTGCCCGCCAGCATGGAGAAGGGGGTGGCCTTTGTGCCGGGGGAATCCTTTTTCCCCAATGAGAAGGTGACCAACACCATGCGGATCAACTACTCCAACGCCACCGACGAGCAGCTGGAGAAAGGCCTGACCATCCTGGCGGAGGTTGTAACAGAAGCCCTGCAAGGAGCATGAAGCCCCCAAAAAAATCCCCAAAGCATCGCTGGCAGTGCCAAGCCCCCGGCGGCACAGGCACCTAGCG
>JAJDGX010000018.1 GCA_030265885.1 Ruminococcaceae bacterium OttesenSCG-928-L11
AGGATACAATATCCAAACACAAAAACACAAATTGTGGGATTTTAAAAAAACCCACACAATAAATTGATTGTGGGATTTTTAAGGGGTTCAACCCCATTTAAAATACGTTGCTTTATTTTAACACGTTGCTTTAAATTGCAGACAACAGGCCATGGGCGATCAGAATCGCCCATGGCCTGCTTTTTCCTATTGCTCTGCTTCCCGCAGGGCGGTCAGTTTGCGGTGGATTTCCTCTGCGGCCTGTTCCATCGGCACCCTGCACACCTCTGATTTATCCCGCAGCGCCAGCTCCACTTCCCCGCTTTTCAGGTTCCGCTCGCTGATGATAACCCGCAGGGGGGCACCCAGCAAATCCGCGTCGGCAAACTGGATTCCCGCGCCGACGTTTCGGTCATCCAGCAGCACCTGCCAGGTTTTGCACAACTGTTGGTAAACGTTGTTTGCAAATTGAGTATCCGAATCGGAAAGTTGGCCCAGCAAGCAGATATGCACGTGCCAGGGTGCAATGGCAATCGGCCAAATGGGCCCGTTGTCGTCGTGGTGCTCCTCGATGACACAGGACAGCGTCCGACCAATCCCAATGCCATAGCACCCCATCACCGGGGTCTTTTCCTTGCCGTCTTTATCGGTGTAGGTCATACCCATGGCTTTGGTGTATTTGTCCCCCAGCTGGAAGATGTTCCCTACCTCAATTCCATTGGACACTGCCAGCGACGCGGCACAATGGGGGCAGGCGTCCCCGGCCTCCACCTTGGCCACATCCACATACTGCCGGGGGGCGATGTCCCGCTCCACGCTGACGCCGCCGATGTGGTATTCCTCCCGGTTAGCACCGCAAACAGCGTTTGCCATGCCGGCGAGAGAGCGGTCGTAGAGGATTTCTGCGTCCGCCGCCAGTTCATACGGGCCTACATAGCCCAGTACCAGGCCGGGGGCTTCTCCGGCGAAGGGTGTCACCTCGCACCCCAGGCAGCGGCGCAGCTTGGCCTCGTTGACTTGCCTGTCGCCCCGCAAAAACACGATGACAGGCCGCGCCCTTCCCTCGCCTGCAAAGACAGCCGCCTTGATGGTTTGTGTGGGCGCAATGCCAAAAAAGGCGGCCAGACTGTCGATATCGGTGACACCGGGGGTGTGAACCAGCTGCCGCTCTCCCTCCGGCACGGCGGGATTGGTCAGCGCGGAGGTCGCCACCTCCATGTTGGCCTGGTACCCGCACTGCTCACAGTGGATGATGGAATCCTCGCCAAACTCTTGCAGATACATAAATTCATGGGCCGCGCTGCCGCCCATCATCCCGGTGTCTGAGCGCACCGACCGGACACTGCCCAGGCCAATCCGCCGGTATATCCGTTCATAGGCGGCGTGGAGCCGGTCGTAGCAGGCCTCCAGATCCTGCTGGGAGGTGTGGAAGGAATAGGCATCCTTCATGGTAAACTCCCGCACCCGCACCAGCCCTGCCCGTGAGCGGGGCTCATCCCGGAATTTTGTCTGGATCTGATAGATGAGGAAGGGGTATTCGCTGTAGGAGGAGACCTCGGTTCGGGCCAGATGAACGGCGGCTTCCTCGTGAGTCATGCCCAGGCACAGATCCCGGCCGGAACGATCCTTCATGCGCATCAGCTCGCTGCCAACGCTGTCGTACCGGCCCGATTCCCGCCACAGCTCCGCAGGCAGCACCACGGGGAACAGCACCTCCTGGCCGCCCACCGCGTCCATTTCCTCCCGCACAATCCGTTCGATATTGGCCGCGACCCGTTTGCCGGGCGGCAGCATAGAAAAAATCCCGTTGCCCACCTGCCGCATGTAGCCGCCCCGCAGCAAAAAGGTATGGCTTTTCATGTAGGCGTCGGCAGGCTGTTCCTTGTACCGTCGTCCCAGCAATTCGCTGATTTTCATACACACTTTCCTCTCTAAAATAAAAAAACGCGGGAGACACAGCCGTTTGGGCTGCTTCTCCCGCGTGTTGACTCGTATGCTTATACGGCAACCGACGCAACGCCAAGCAAGCCCGTACCGGAGCATGCCGGAACAGACGGGTTGGCGGGGAAATTCATGGTGTGGATAGTCCGCTGCATAGCTGCACTCTCCATAGGGCGACCATGGCATGGCGCCGTAGTTTTTGCCATCATACCACAAACCGCCCCATTGCGCAAGTACGCATTTCCCGCGGGACTCAATCCCAGCCCATGCCGCAGTCGATTTTTAAGAACATTCGTTTACCGAAATGCCATTTTTTCGTATATCTACCACAATTTTCCATATGCTAATTCAGTCAATCCTACAATTGTGTGTGGCAATTTTGCACACTTTCACATTTTGGCATCGAAAAATGCTATACTGGTGGCATACTTTATGCGGGCGCCCATGCGGGCGCTTTTTGCATTTTTAAAACCAAATGACAAGAAGGAGGCAGACGCGCACTGTAACAAACGCACTATAATAAAGGAGGCACAAATATGAACAGCAAGCCAAAAAACCGCATCCTGTCGCTGGCACTGGCGGTAATGCTGGTGCTGGGAGCAATCCCGCTGACCACAATGCCCACCTACGCGGCAGACACCGCAAGCCTGAAGCAGACCATTGAAAGCTATGGCACCCTACATGGGGGCAACCTGACAGCCACTGTTGACAACAAGACCATCACCGTGACCGGCGAGGTCACCGGCGCCACATCCACACTATTCCTTACCCTGGACGACGGCATAACCGTGGTGTGGAAGGCCGCCCTAAGCGGCAATACATCGGACAACCTCATCCAACTTCAA
Organism: Ruminococcaceae bacterium OttesenSCG-928-L11; assembly: GCA_030265885.1. Taxonomy (GTDB): domain Bacteria; phylum Bacillota; class Clostridia; order Oscillospirales; family Ruminococcaceae; genus WRAV01. The sequence continues at coordinate 2,766 of JAJDGX010000018.1, forward strand.
GCCGGCACCGGCCCCAGTATCTTTGAGGTGGCGGAGGGTGGCTCAGTTATTAACGCCAACAGCTTTGCAATTGGGCTTCCCGATCACTCTCCTACCACTAATGTGGTTGTAACCGGCGGCCTTGTGCACAGCGCCAATGCAGCCGCTATCCACGCCAGCGGTGCCGGCAACATAACCGTTACCGGCGGCAAAGTGGGCAACGCAGCCACAGAGGATAACGGTATCGGTGGCTATAACGCCCTTGCCGCTATCCATAGTGATGCTGGGAACATCACCGTCAACGGCAACGCACTGATCTACAACTACAACGCTTCCAATAAAAGCACTTTCACCTATGCAAACAACCCTGACAAGCTCGTCATCAGCGGCGACGCCGTGCTGCTTTCCTGGCAAAAGAAGGACGGCACAGCCATCTATTCGCTGGATGGCACCGAGGACATTTTCACAACCGCAGCGTCTGCCCACTGGGGTGTGGAGTCCGGTGTCGGCGGCATCTACTATTCCAAGGGCGGCAACAGCGGCTTTCTGGCCCTGCCGGACGCCGTGCTGAACGCGACCTCCACCGCTGCTGACCTGAAAGCCAAGCTGGCAAGCACCACTGCCCAATCCATCTGCGTCATTGCAGACATCGAAATGGACGATGGCATCACCGTCGGCGCCGACCACGAGCTGATAATCTCCGACGGCAAAACCGTGTCCACCGGCCCCTATACTCTCACCATCCCCCAGGGCACCACGCTGACACAGTCGGATACGGGCAAGCTGTTGGTGAATGGCACGAACGTGAGCGCGATCGGCATTCACTTAGCCGGCACCCTGGCGTTGAAAAAAGACGCCTGCCTGGAACTCGCCAACGGCAGTGGCACTGGTTACGGCATCAACCTCGACACAACCGGCGTGCTGACCAGCGACGGCGGCCACATCGATATTAAGAGCATAGGTGGTGCAACAATGGCACAACCTACCTCCCAGATGAACCTGAACGGCGGCACCCTGACAACCCACAACGTCGGTACTTCGCATGGCGCTTTCAACGGCGGCATTGTCAACATTGCCGACTGCACCGTTACACTCGGTGGCACAGGCATTCAAGCCAACACCATGAGTATCACAGATAGCAGCGTGACAGTCAACGGCCACGGCGGCCTAGGTTACCTCTACGCCGACACGCTGACGCTGGATAACACCACCATAGATATCAAAGCAGGTTCCGACCCCGGGATTGCATTGAGCACCACCGGCACCCTTACCGGCACCAATGGCTCCATTATTCGCCTGGCCGAGGGCGCAAAGGTAAGCAACCTGCACGGCAAACTCAGCGACCGGGGCCTTGTGCTGACCGCCACCGGAGAGGTCACCGCAGCAGCGGCTGACAGCGCACCCTCCGCCACCGGCCTCACCGCCGGCGACTACGTGTGGGACGGCACCCACTTCACCAAGCAGGGCGATTCCCTCAACGCGGCTGACGCCACCGCCCTTCGCGAGTACCTCCAATACACCACCCCCCTCACTATCAACGTCACCGCCGATATTGACATGGACGCCAACATCATCCTGGGCGCCGACCACACCCTGCACATCGGCGAAAACAAAACCGTGTCCACCGCCGGCTATGAGCTCACCATCCTACAGGGCACCACCTTTACACAGGCGGGCAAGGGCAAGCTGCTGGCAGATACTCCCAGCGCCAGCGGTAACAACTATTCCATCACCGTATATGACACCATGCTGCTGAAAACAGGCGCTCAGCTGGAAACCGCCAACGACGGTTTAACCATCGGCCTTTACCTTAGCGGCACACTGGAAAGTGATGGCGCCACCATCACATTGGCCGGCAATGGCAGCGGTATCAATGGCTACAACGCCGCCATGCGTTTCACCGACACCACCCTGAACGTAATTACCTCCGGCTCCGGGGCAGGCATCTACACCGGTAGCGGTTCCACCCTGGATCTCATCAACTCCACCGTTACTCTGGCTTCCTCCAGCTATACCGGCATTAACATTCCCACGGTCAACCTGACCGGCAGCACCTTCACAATCGCAAGCACCGGCGACAGCGGTTTCCTCACCAACCTGTTGACTGTCACAGATTCCACTCTCACTGTGACCGAAGAATGCACCGCGAATTACCCCCTGAGACCCATTGCCGGCCATGAACAGGGGGCCAGGTATACCTTTACCAACAGTGTGCTGTCTATCAATGGCGGCTGCAGATACGGCCTATTGTTCACCGGTGCCGACGACGACATCCTCCACCTGAACAACTCCACCCTGTCTGTGACAACCGGCGCAGACAACATCGACGGACTCTATTTCTATCCCGGTACAACTCTCACCGGTGCAAACGGCAGCAAAATTTCCCTGGTCGAGGGCGCAACGATAAGAGGTCTGCCGAATGTGCTGAGCGACCGCAGCATCACAATGACAACCAGCGGTAAGGTCACTGTACAGGCAGCCGATGCCGCTCCCGGGTTCGGCCCTACCGCCGGCGACTATGTGTGGGACGGCACGTTCTTTGCAAAGGGCGACGCCTCGATGCTTCCGCCGGCGATTACCATTGAGGGCCTTCCCGCCGGCAAGGTTGGCCAGCCCTACGATGTGACCCTGACAGCTACCAGCCCCGAACCTTTTACCTGGAGCATCGATGGCGACCTGCCCGACGGCCTGTTTCTGGAGGATGACCACATCTCCGGCACCCCTGAAACAGCCGGCTACTTCCAATTCGCCATCGTAGCAGAAAGCATCAATGGCTATCACGCAGTGTTTATGATTCTAGGCATCCTCTCCGACGACACCGAGGAGCCCACTGAGCCCGAGGAACCCGGCGAGCTGGAGGGCAGTGTCCCCACCGTTGAAAGCGCCGATCCCATCCGGCTGGATGTAAACGGCACGCGCACAGCGTACATCCGCGTCAGCCTGGGTGCCAGCAATGTGCCCGGCGATGTTCTTGCCACCTCCGCCACCGTCGTCGTCAACGGCGATGCGGCAGACGTGGACACCCACTACCTCGACGGCAACGGCAACATCCTTGTCACCGCTGTTAAGGCAGGCGACGCGACCATCGACATCCTCTTTGACGGCCTGAACGGCGACACCCAGTACGACACCTCCATCGACGTCAAGGTCACCGAATCCCCCCTTACGCGCACCGTCTACTTCTACGACGGCGATACCCTGTATACCACCATAACTGCTCAACGCGGCGACACTCTGGGCGACAACTTCCCAGCGAACCCCACCAAACCCGGTTATACCTTCGCCGGTTGGCGGATGAATCCCGACGGCACAGGTCAAATGTTCAGCCGCTACTCAACTGTTGGCGTTGACATAAACGTCTACGCCACGTGGAAAGCCATCAGCACAACGCCCCCCGTCATCGATGACGACGATGACGACGACGATGACACCACACCCAGCACCCCCGACAGTGACACCGGCAGCACCGCTTCCACCGGCGGCAGCGGCGGCGGTGGCGGCGCAGGCGGCGGCTTCGGCGGCGGCACAGCGGCTGCCCCTTCGGCCCCCCGCTGGACAACCGAGTCCGAGCTCACCACAGCCATTGCCGCATCCGCCAAGGATAACAGCGCCTATGTACAGCTGCAGGGCACCGGCACCTACGGCGTCAACGCCGACCAGTGGAGCCTGTTTGGCACAGCGCCCCTGCGCGCCGACAGCGTATCCGACGGCGTCATCCAAATGCGGCTCACCCTGCCCGAACCCGGCAAGATGACCACCTCCGCCCTCCTCACCGGCGCGGTCAAGGGCGCTGCTGTGGCATCCGTCAAGAACTTCTTTGAAAAATGGTATACCAACAAGCTGCAGGTGCTGCATCTGGATCAATCCGGCAGCTTCCAGCAGGGTGTCCAAATCGCCGCCAAGCTGGATCTGACCGGCATGGACATCAGCAAGCTGGTGTTCTACAGCTACGACAAGGCCACCAACACCTACAAGCCCATCGGGGCCTCCAACTACCGCATCGACGCCAACGGCTATCTCCATTTCACCACAGCCCTGGGCGGCGACATTGTCATCAGCGAAGGCCCCCTCGCAAAGAAATAGTACCATCCCCCATCAAAACCGCCGTGGCAGGAAAATCTCCTGCCACGGCGGTTTGCGTATCCGGCCTGTCGGCTATTTATTTCGGATAACCGGCCACATCCACCACGGCACGCCCGGGGCAGGCGGATACGGCGGCGGGTATGGGTGCGGCGGCGGGGGTGGAGGCGGAGGCGGTCGATGGCCATGATCCGGCCGGCCTGGCGGATGCCCGTGACCCGGGTGCTTGTTGTGGGAAAACCGATAGGTATGATTGTTCGGCACCGGAATGCTCCTTTCCGCAATTGGTATTGTAGGATCATCTTATGATGATTGCTTTATTGCAAACGATACGGCCAAACTATGCCGTATCCCACTGTATGACGCCTTCCTCCCCCGGGTGACAGCCTCCCTCATCTCATACAGGCCTCTTTTCGCAATTTCCCCCCGCCTTTTGGCACAAAACGCCCCCTTCCTGAATATATTCTGGATAGACCCATTATTCCCACCACACATCGCCGGAAGGAGAACACCCCATGAAGCAGAAGCTGTATCCCCCATCCAGAAAGCGGGCAGCCTTTTTGCGGGCAGGCTTTCTCCTGCTTGCTCTCTGGGGCTTACTGATGCTCCTGGACGCCCGGGTGGCGCCCATCATCCGGGATGTGGCGGCGTACCAGGCCAAAATCGCCTCCATGCGGTATATCAACGATGCCATGGCGGCGGCCATCAGCGAGGATCCCGTCGCCTATGGCGACATTGTCTCCCTGTCCTGGAACGACCTGGGCCAGGTGTCCGCCATCCAAACCGACACCGCGAAAATCAACCGGATGAAGGTCGCCGTGACAGACAGTGTCCTCCGCGCCGTGCAGGACACCGGCAACCAGACCATCCTCATTCCCCTTGGCACCCTCAGCGGTGTGCAAATGCTGTCGGGCCGCGGGCCTGTGGTGGAAATCCGCGCCATTCCCACCGGCTATGTACAGACAAAGGTGTCCAACCGCTTCGAATCCGCCGGAATCAACCAGACCCTCCACCAAATTCTGCTGGAAACCGGCGTCAGCTTTGTGATCACCCTGCCCGGCTATTCTGTCAAGGCCGAGACCGTCACCAGCTACTGTGTGGCCGAAACCGTCATCGTCGGCAGCATTCCCGACGGCTACACCTATGTCGGCGACGACGACCGCTCCCTGCTCTCCAAAATCTACGATTACCCGCCCTGATTCCGCCCCCACAAAAGAAAATCCCCGTTTTCCTGGACTTTCCCACCCGCCCGATGCTATACTATACCTGTTTTGCACATTGTGTATGAGGGGGAGCATCCGGTGAAACCGAATTATTCCAGAACCATCAACGCCTGCTTTGTCGGCTATGTAGTACAGGCCATTGTCAACAACTTCGCCCCGCTGCTGTTTTTGACCTTTCAAAGCAGCTACGGCATTTCCCTGGCAAAAATCACCATGCTTGTCACCGTCAATTTCGGCGTCCAGCTTCTGGTGGATTTGCTCTCGGCCGGATTTATCGACACCATCGGATACCGGGCGTCGATTCTCATCGCCCACGGCTTTGCGGCGGCGGGATTGCTGCTGCTGCCCGTGCTGCCGGGGCTGCTGCCGGATCCGTTTGTAGGTCTGCTGGCGGCGGTAATCATCTACGCCATCGGCGGCGGCTTGCTGGAGGTGCTGGTCAGCCCCATTATGGAATCCTGCCCGTCGGACAACAAGGAAAAAGCCATGAGCCTGCTCCACTCCTTTTATTGCTGGGGCCATGTGGCTGTGGTGCTGCTGTCCACCCTGTATTTTCAGGTATTCGGGATTCAGAACTGGGGCATTCTCGCCGTGCTGTGGGCCCTGGTGCCCATCTTTAACTTTTTCCTGTTCCGCGGCGCCCCCATCGCCCCACTGATTCAGGAGGGGGAAACGGACCTGACCCTGAAGGAGCTGTTCCGAACCCGAATTTTCTGGATGTTCATGCTGATGATGGTGTGCGCAGGCGCCAGCGAACAGGCGGTCAGCCAATGGGCCTCCACCTTTGCGGAGGTGGGCCTGGGTGTGAGCAAAACCGTCGGCGATTTGGCAGGGCCCATGCTGTTCGCCATAATGATGGGCTTGTCCCGGGCCATCTTCGGCAAATTCGGCGACAAAATCAATCTGAAAACATTCATGCTGTTCAGCGGGGGACTCTGCATCGCCTCCTACCTGCTGATCTCCCTATCGCCCTGGCCGGTACTGGGTCTGATTGGCTGCGGCCTGTGCGGATTTTCCGTCGGCATTATGTGGCCGGGCACCTTTAGCATGGCGGCGGCGTCCATTCGCGGCGGCGGAACCGCCATGTTCGCCTTCTTTGCCCTGGCGGGGGATCTGGGCTGTTCCGGCGGCCCCACTTTTGTCGGCTTCATTTCCGGCGCCTTTCAGGACAGCCTGCAAACCGGCATCCTCTTCGCCATCGTATTCCCCGTGCTGTTGATAGCAACCATCCTGGCCAATCGAAACCGCAAGGCCGCGTAACAGCGCGGAACACCCCACACAATCCAAAACCCGCACGCCTCTTCCACAGGAGAGACGTGCGGGTTATCTATTTTAAATCAGACTCTTACTCGTACCGCAGCGCTTCGATGGGATCCAGCTTGGCGGCCTTGTTGGCGGGGTAGTAGCCAAAGAACACGCCGATGGCCATGGAGAACGCCACCGCTATCAAAATAATGCTGACAGAGGGCTGTGCCGGATATCCCAGCAGCGTTGCACCCATAATTCCCAGCGCAATGCCCAGAATGACACCTATGATGCCGCCTATCAGGCAGATGATGATGGACTCCACCACAAACTGAATGCGAATGGCGCTGTTCCGCGCCCCCAAAGCCTTCCGGGTGCCGATTTCCCGGGTGCGCTCCGTGACAGACACCAGCATGATGTTCATAACGCCGATGCCGCCCACCAGCAGGGAGATGGCCGCAATGGCCGCGATGGCAAGCTGCACGGTGGAAAGCATGGAGGTCATGGATTCCACCATGCTTTCCATGGAAAAGGCATTGACGGTGTATTTGTGGCTCTCCGGGTAATAGCGGGCAAAGTAGCCCTGCACATCGGCGATGACCGTCTGGCTGTTGGCGTCGCTCCTGGCAATGACGGTGAAGCTTTGGTACCCGGCGTCAGAGCCGGCGATTTTCTTTGCGGTGGTGACGGGGATGTACGTATCCGTGCGCAAATCCTGGTCGGAGGCGGTGCCCCCCATGGCCATCATGCTGCTGGTATCGTACTTGTACACACCCACAATCACAAAGGTGAGAATTTCCTTGTCGGTGTACACCTTTACCTCCCGCTCCAGCACATCCGCCGGTGCGGCATCCGCTCCGAACAGGTTGGCGGCGAATTTGTCCGAGACCACGGCGACCTCTTTTTTGCCGTCCACATCCTTGTCGATGAGATACCGGCCCTCCAGCATTTCGATGTTGTTGGCTGTCTGATAGCCGATGTTGGTGCCGGTGATGCTTACATTGGCGTACAGCCTGCCGTCCTGTGCCTTGCCGCTGCCGGCGCTTTCCGACAGGCTGATGGCGGTTATCTCCTCCGGATACGCCTCCAGCAGACCCTCCAGCATCTCATCGGTGAACTTGTCGTCCTCCTCGATGTCGGTGCCGCCCATCCGCATGTCCTCCGATTCCCGCTCCCGCAGGCTCACCGTGACGTTGTTGACACCCAGAGACGACATGGAGTCGGTGATGGAGCCGGTCAGGGAATCTCCCAGCGTCACAATGGCGATGACCGAGGCGATGCCGATGATGATGCCCAGCATCGTCAGCAGCGAGCGCATCTTGCTGGTTTTCAGGCCGCTGAGAGCGAGGCGGATGTTTTCAAGCAGATTCACGGCTGCCACCCTCCCCCGATTCGCCATCGTCGCCGACAGCATTCGCATCCCGCGCCCTGTCCCCGGTGATGCTGCCGTCGCTGATGGTGATGACGCGCTCGGTTTCCAGCGCCAGCTCCGGGTTGTGGGTTATCAGGACAATGGTTTTCCCCTGTTCCCGGTGCAGCCGGTGGAAAATATCCATCACAAGGCGGCCGGTCTCGCTGTCCAGCGCGCCGGTGGGCTCGTCGGCCAGTATGATGTCCGGGTCGTTGGCCATGGCGCGGGCAATGGCCACGCGCTGCTTTTGCCCGCCGGACAGCTCGTTGGGCTGGTGCTTCATCCGGTCTGCCATGCCCACCAGATCCAGCAGTTCCTTGGCCCGGGCGGTGCGTTTGCCGCCGCTCATCCCGCCGTAAAGCATGGGCAGCTCCACATTTTTCAGCGCCGATGTGCGGGGGATGAGGTTAAATGTCTGGAACACAAAGCCAATCCGGCGGTTGCGTATGTCGGACAGCTTGTTCCCCGTCATGGAATGAATGTCCTCTCCGCCGAGGAGATAGCTGCCGGTGGTGGGGTGATCCAGAGCGCCGATGATGTTCATCAGGGTGGATTTACCCGAGCCGGACTGCCCCACAATGGAGACAAACTCCCCCTCCTCCACCGCAAAGGACAGCCCCCGCAGCACGGTCAGTTCGTTGGGTGTGCCAATGTAATATTGCTTGACAATATCCTTCATGTCGATGATATGGCTCATGCGGCGCCTCCTTCCGGTTTCGGTCCAGCGCCCGGGGCATCCGATGCCGCTACCTGGCTCTGGTTCACGCCGGAGGCGCTCTTCACCACCTGCATGCCCTCCTCCAGGCCCTCGCCGTCAATCTCCACATAGAGGTTGGTCTCCAGCCCGGTTTTCACTGGGATTTTCCGGTATGTGACGCTGCCGTCTCCGCCGGTCTCCTCCACATAGATACAGGACTGGCCACCGACTGTCTCCACCGCCTCAAAGGGTACGGAAAACACGCCGGTTTTCTCATCTGTGACAATGCTCAGGCGGGCGTTCATGCCGATGAGCAGCCGGTCGGAGCCGGTGGAAACCGCAATCTCCGCCTCAAACTCCGCGTCGGTGGAGCTTGCTTTGCCCCCCGAGGCCGTCAGTGTGGAGGTGGGAGACAGCTTGGAAAGCTCCCCGACAAACTCCGTGTCTCCGGTGGCGTCGGCCTTGATGATAACCGCATCGCCGAGATTGACGGCGCCAATGTCGTACTCCTTGATGTTGGTCACCACCTTCAAATCCTCGGTGTTCTGTATGACAAAGAGCAGCCCGTTACCGGAGCCGCCCACAATGGCGTTGACCTCCGTAATGGTTCCCGATACCGGCGCTGTAACCGTGCAGTTTTCCAAATCGGTCTGCAGCTTTTCAATCGAAAGATAGTCGGCGGTGTAATTGTTGTTCAGCTGGGCGCTTGTCACCTTGTCCTGATAGCTTTTCAGGGTGTTGCCGCTGTTGGTCTGGGCAACCTCCAGGTCAATCTTCGCGCTTTCCAGGTCAGCCTCCCGCTGGGCTAGGGTATTCTGTGCCTTTTCCAGCGCAATCTCCTTCTGGGACACGGTGGTGCGCAGATCCCGCACCTGGGCGTCGCTGTAATCCAGGGAGTTCCCGTCGCTGTCCTCGCCGTTCTGGGCCTCCCGATAGTCTCGGCGGGCATTGCTGAGATCCGCGTTGGCGCTCTGCACCTCCAGCTTGGCCGCCGCCAGATTGGACTCCGCCGTGACCACCGCCTTCTCCGCTGCCAGCAGCGAGCTGTCCCGGCTGTCCTTCAGGCTTTGCTGGTAATTGTTCAAATCCTGCTGCGCCGTTTTCAGGTTTAGCTGCGCCGTGGACTGGCTGGCGTACACCTGGGCCTCCTTCTGGGAGATGTCCGACTTCAGGCTGGCCGAATCCAGTTCAGCCAGCACCTGCCCTTCCTCCACCACATCCCCCACCGACACATGTACCGTCTGCACCGGGTAGTTCAGGTTGGAGTACACATTGACGGCGTTGACGCTGTACACCGTGCCGGTGGCGCTGACCGTGCTGCGAATGTCTCCCTGTTCCAGGGTGACGGTGCGAACAGGGGCGCCGTCCGGCCGCGAGCCTGCGCTGCCGCTCCCGGGGCCGCCGCCCATAAATCCCGCCAGCAGTCCCACGACGGCAACGCCTCCCGCAACTGCTGCGATTGTCTTTTTATGCTTCAAGAAAGTCTCCTCCTTATGATAGGTTCTATCTATGTATTTGTTTGAAAATGGATTTTACAGTGCTGTGCCGGTCTTTGGTTCCCGGTTCACAAAATATCCCCAGGTGCTTACCCGGTGGACAGTGCCCTCCCGCTCCAGTATCTGATACGCCCGCTGTACGGTGGTTTGACTCACGCCCTTTTTCTCCGCCATATCGCGGATCGAGGGCAGCCGCCCGCCCGGCGTATACACGCCAAACCGGATTTCCTCCGACAAATCGTCTGCGAGATTCTGATACAGCGCCGTGCTGTCCGGTTGCTTATCCAATCGTGGTTCACCTCTTTCCTGCGCTGTTGTGACGATTCCATCTTACCCCACAGCTCTAAACGGAACATACCACAGGTCTAATCGAAGCGTAACAAAAATCGAAACAGTTTCTAAACCGGGCGGCTCAAGCCGTTGTCCTTATCTGCATGGATTTGGGCAATCAAGGCCTTGTTTTTCCTGACAGATTCTGTATAATTAGAATATATTGTCATTTTGAAAGGTAGCCCTGTGACAACTTTAAAATGAGGAGAAGAGAAACATGCCAACAAAAACTGGACAAACGATGTTGTCGCTGCTTCTGGCGATTGTGCTGTGCTGCGGCACATTGGCGGGGATTCCGATTGTTGCCCAGGCATCTCTGGGGAACTCCGAGATCGTCACCTCGGAAGCCTTGGGTGTGGCCCTTGCCGAGGTCGCCACCCTGGAAGCATTGAATGAAGCCCTTGCCGATCCCACCATTGACACAGTGATCATCCCGGCGGGGACAACCATCACCCTGATCGACGACAATCAGGTCGATATCCCGGCGGGGAAAGAGCTGCGCGTGGCGGGGACACTGGATATCGCAATATCCCAGGGCCGGTTCAACGGCAGCCAGCGGTTTAAATCCGTAATCAATCAGGGCAGCATTGTGGTGGCCGACGGCGGCGAAATTCTTGCCAACAACACCGGAAGCGGCTCCTATGCGATTTACAGCACCGGCTCCATCGCCGTAGAGCACGGCGGAACCATCACCGTGGCCAGCTATGCAGACAGCGCCGTTGGCATTGCTCTTGCAGGCAACGCCAGCATGACAACAGCGGGAACGGTCAATCTGGACAATGTGGAAAACAATACCATGGGAATCCAGTTTGACGGCGACAGCAAAAGCTCGCCGTCCCTGTATATTACAGACGGCACCTTCAACATTCGAAACATCGGCGGCGACGGCATCTATGGTTCCATCGGCGCAGGATCCTTCATTATGTCGGGCGGCGTGATGAACATCGAGAACAGCTCCGTCGCCTCCATCAACGGGCACAACCCACACACCAGAACCCACGGCATCAACCTCTCCGGCGACTTTTGGCTTACCGGGGGATGCATCTACATCGACAATGACGGCAACAACACAGCCGCCGGCACCACAGATTATACTGCCGGTATCACTGTGAGATCGTATTCCCGCCTGATTGTAGCCGGCGGCACCATTGACGTGCAAAGCGCCCCGGAAATGAAGGGCATTGACAATTCCGGCATGATCTGCTATTTGGAGAATCCGGATGCCATTACAGGCCCCATATATAACAAGGAATCCTCCACATCTCCCGGCGGCGTTCAGCTTTACGGCACATTCCTGGATATTCGCGATGCCGAAACCAATCTGCCTGTTACCGGCGCATCGGTCATTGTGGATTTCCCCGGACTGGCCCAACAATACGAGCCCGCAGACCATGAAGGAACCACCTACCACTTCCTGAAAAAGGATTTTCGCATCCGCGTCTCCGCATCCGGCTACGAAAGCTACAGCGAAATCATTGAAGAGGAAATCAACCAGACCCGGCTAACCCGCACCATTTACCTGCAGCCCAAGCCATCGCTGGATAAAACCACCGTTACAATTAAGCAGGGGGAGCAGGTCACAGTTGCCGTAAAGCTGGGCATCGCGCAATACGCAACCATAACCAGTCGGGATGACGAGGTTGCATCAGTCAACATTGCCCGGTTGGATGCGAATGGTACCTTCACCATCACCGGCGTCGACGTGGGCCAGGTGAAGATAGCCGTTGTATTTTACAAGGAAAAATCCAACACATCCGAAATTATTACGGTAAACGTGACAAAGGGCGATCCCGATCCCGGCACGGCAATCATCGCCGTTACCCCGGGGAGAATCACTCCCGCGGCCGGTGAAGCCCGAATCATTACAACCAACATCCCTGCAACCGGAGGAGAGCCTGTTGTCCGCTGGACAAACAGCAACCCCGCCATTGCCACCCTCACACCCATTACGGTGGACGGCTTTGAGGCCGCCTCTGTCGAGGGTCTCAAAGAGGGGTATACAGTAGTTCACGCAAGATACAACGGCTATGCCGCCTTTTGCACGGTCAAGGTCAGCGAACCCGGAAAATACGTAAAGCTTCATCTTTCCGCCACCGATGTAACCTTGGCGGTAGGCGAGAAATTCACCCTGATTTCCGATGAAACCCCCATCGTGACGGGGGGCGGTTCAGACGTAGTCTGGAGCACAGACACCGATGGCATTGTCTCCATGACCGCCAATTCCAGCTATTTCTACTGGGCACAGGATGTAACGGCCATAGCCCCCGGAACGACAAATATTATCCTTGAGGATGGATGGGGCTTTGTAACCTCCTGCAAGGTTACAGTAACCGGCGAGCCGGGCGGCAGCGAAACCCCCGGCGGCAATGAAACTCCCGGCGGCAACGAAAACACCGGCGGCAACGAAAACACCGGCGGCGGCAACCAGAACACCGGCGGTGGCGGTGGTGGTGGCGGTGGCGGTGGCGGCATACGCTCCACCGCGACCTCCACAGCTGCCAATGCCCCCTCCCCTGTCACCCAGGCAGCAGCCTCCAATGCGGTAAAATCTGCTCTGAGCACTGCCCAGTCCACCGGAAAGTCAGCTGTCGCAAAGCTGAAAAATCCGGGAGAAGCGTCTCTGGAGGTGCTCAAATCCATGAGCACAGCTGCCGGAACCACTCCCCTCACCGTTTGTGCCGACACCATGGATGCCTCCGGTAAGGTTGTGGATGTGCGAATCCGCTTCACACCGTCCCAAGCGACAAAGACGGTCAATCTGTCCGCCTCCACTGCGGCTTCCCAGACAGGTAGTGTGCAAAAATTATTCCAGAAATGGTTCGGAAACACCATGACCATCGTCAGCTTTGCACAGCAGGGCAGCTTCGGCATGACTGTTGAGGCAGCCGTCAAGCTGGATCCCAAGCTGGATAAGACCAAGCTTCTCTTTTACGCATACAGCCGGGAAGCCAATCGCTACATTCAAATCACACCCACTTACCGGGTTGACGACGCCGGCTATGTCCATTTCACTACCTCATATGCGGGCGACATCATTATCACAGACCAGCCTCTGGTCAAGAAATAATCGGATATTACAAGCAAGAACTCCCCAAATGAGGGAGTTCTTGTTGCGTATAGAGGCATCCATGTGAATGTCCCTCCGTTTCTTATCCCAAGCAGCACAATTCGATGATCCGTTCATCTTTTCCTTCGTTTTAGCCATGGTTGCAGAATGCCCAATTTGATACAATAAACACAACGTATGCGATATCATCCGCTATCAACCACCCCCAAGGAGGCAGACCGATGTTCTCGGCTGCCTCCTTGGGGCAACACAACGTTACAGGAGGAAAAGCGATGCTGCGCACAACCAAGACAGAAAACGGAGCCGTTCGGGGTACCATCGGGAACGATCCCCGCATTACGGTGTACAAGGGCATTCCCTACGCAGCGCCACCGGTAGGCGATTTGCGTTGGCGCGCCCCTCGCCCCGCAGCCAACTGGGAGGGCGTTCGGGAAGCCACCGAGTTCGCGCCCATGGCTGTTCAGGGCAAGCACGGCGTAAATATGGACGATTTTTATACGATGGAAGTGCACCCCGCCTCCATTGACTACACCTCGGACGAGGACTGCCTCTATCTAAACATCTGGACACCGGCCAACACCGGTTCTGAGCGTCTCCCTGTCTATTTCTGGATTCACGGCGGCGGCTATCACGGCGGCTACTCCTACGAAATGCTGATTGACGGGGAGCGGATGGCCCGGCGGGGCATTGTGGTGGTCTCCATTGCGTACCGGCTCAATGTATTCGGCTTCCTGGCTCATCCGGATATGGCAAAGCAGGATCCCAACGATTTCCACGCCAACTTTGGCCTTCTGGATCAGCTGGCAGCGCTGCAGTGGACACGGCGCAACATCGCGGCCTTTGGCGGAGACCCCGACCGCATCACCATCGGCGGACAGTCCGCCGGAGCGGGTGCCGTATTTGCCCAGTGCACCTCCCCTGTCACAAATGGCCTCTTTGTGGGGGCCATCTCCCAGAGCGGCGGCGGACTGCGCAGCATCGGCTACCAGCAGGCCATGAAACCCTTTGACACAGCTGCCGCCGAAGGGAAATCCTTCCTCGATTCCATCGGGGCAAAATCTCTGGACGAGGCGCGCGCCATGCCCGCTATGGATGTCTGGAACGCCTATGAAAACCAGAGCGCGGTGCGGGTACAGCCCGTCATCGACGGCAAGTTCCTGGTGGAGGATCCCACCGACGCCATCATCCACGGTCGGCACGCCAAAATCCCCTATATGCTGGGCTACAACATGGGGGAGGGACAGGGCCGCCTGGTGGCCGCAGCCGCGCCAAACAGCCCCGAGGATTTCCTTGCACAGCTCAAGGCGCAATACGGCGAAATTCCCCCGGAACTGGCCGGCATCCAGACTATGGACGATGTCAACCGCGCGCTGGAGTCCTCGGCCTTTAACAGCCGTGCCGTCGCCTCCGCCCTCTTTTGGGATGTGCAGGCCGAGCAGGACGGGACATCCTACGCCTACTGCTTCGACCACGATATGCCCGGCGACGACATGGGTCCCTACCACGGCGCCGAGCTCTGGTTTATGTTCGAATCCCTGGCCCGCTGCTGGCGCCCCTTCACCGGCAAGCACTACGATTTGGCCAGACAGGTATGCAATTACTGGGTGAACTTTGTCAAGTCCGGCGACCCCAACGGCCCCGACGCCGACGGAAGCCCAATGCCCACCTGGGCTTCCTATGACAAAACCCAGAAAAAGCTGATGCTCTTTGCCGATGCACCCCAATGCGTCGACGCCACCCCCGACAAGCTGCTCAGTTGGGCGCTGGATCACCACATGGCCGACATCCGCAGAGCCCAGGCCCAGGAATAGCACCCCCTCAAAAACGATACAGCAAAACGCACCCTGGGACAGGGTGCGTTTTGCTGTCGATATCTCCGCTCTCAGTGGCATGCCGCGCCGTGTACGGAGCCGCTGTCATATTCCTTGTGCTCGATGTCCTTTCGAAACTGGCCGGGGCTGATTCCCAGCGTCTGCTTGAACACCTTGTAGAAATTCCGCGTTGTCTGAAAGCCCACCGCCTCCGCCACCGTCTCCACTGTGGCATCGTCGTCCCCCAGCAAAAGCTCCTTGGCCCGCTCTACTCGAAACTGATTGATGTACTGGTTGATGGGCAGGCCCGTCTCCTTGCGAAAGAGGGCGTTGACATAGTTGGGGTGCAGGTGAACATGCTGGGCAATCTGCTCCACCGACTGGATCTGACTGTAATTCTGCTCGATGTACGTCAGCACCGCCCGAATATTGCGGGACACCTTTTTCAGGTTGATGGCCTCTCCCCGCCCGGCCGCGCTGTTTTGTCCGGGCAGCGTCTCTCGAATTTGATCCAGCAGGCGATACAGGGCATCCTGATCCACCGGCTTCAGCAGATAGTCAAACACCCGTAGACGAAGGGCCCGCACGGCGTAGTTGTAATCGTCAAAGCCCGTAAGCACGATGAAATGGCCGGAAAACCCCTGTTCCCGCAGACTCGATATCATGGAAAGGCCATCCATCATCGGCATGTTTACATCCACCAGAACAATGTCCGGCAAAAAGGCAAGCGCCTTTTCGATTCCCTCAAAGCCCGAGGCGGCGCTTTCAATCTCCATGGCACTCCCGTAATCCTCGTCCAGCATACAGACCAGCCCCTCGCGGATGGCGGTCTCATCGTCAACAATCAAGAGTTTCATACGCACTCGCTTCCCCCTTCTGTTGATTCAGCGGTTGCTCAAAATGCGAATAAAGACCACCGTTCCCTCGCCGGGCAGACTTTGGATTTCAACACCGCACGCCCCGCCGTAATAGTGGATGAGCCGCTCGTGGACATTGTACAGGGCAAGGCCGTTCCCGCCGGAGCCCTCACCGACCGACAGCGGCGTGCCGTCCCGCAGGGCACGGCGAATTTCACACAGCCGGTTCGGCTCAATGCCGACGCCGTTGTCTGCAATGGAAATCTCCACCATGGTATCCCCCATTGGGCGGGCGTGAATTTGAATCCGGCTCTCCTGTATTGTACAGGAAACCCCGTGCATAACCGCATTTTCCACGATCGGCTGCAGAATGAAAAACGGGCACCGGATGGTCGCAGGCTTCACCTGGATGTCGTATTCCACGCTCAATCGGGGTTCCAGCCGCTTGACCTGTATGGCCAGGTAATCCCGGATGTGATCCAGCTCCTGCTGCAGGGTTACCTCCGCCGAGCTGCCCAGGCTATAGCGCATCAGCTTGCTGAAGGAGTAGGTGATGGCCGCCGTTTCCCTGTCCTTGTTTTTCACCGCCATCATGCGGATGGTCTCCAGCGTCCCGTACAGGAAGTGGGGCTGTATCTTGGCCTGCAGGGCGCTGTACGCCGCCTCCTTGCGCAGATTTTC
This sequence comes from Ruminococcaceae bacterium OttesenSCG-928-L11, assembly GCA_030265885.1. Lineage (GTDB taxonomy): Bacteria > Bacillota > Clostridia > Oscillospirales > Ruminococcaceae > WRAV01. Next base: position 19,643 of record JAJDGX010000018.1, read on the forward strand.
CTCCCGATGCAGGGACTGAATCAATTCCCGGATCTGCACAATCATGTCGTTATACGCCTGATACAGCGAGCCTATCTCGTCGTTTCGGCCCTCGCCGCCTATGGTCTCCAGTTCGCCGCCCCGGGCCTGAATGTGGTTGGACAATCGCTGGATGCGGCTGAGAAACCGGGCAATAATCATATAGTAAAACAGCGAAAACAGAATAAGCAGCGGAACAATCAGCCGGAAAATCTGCGTGACAACCCAGCCCCTGTTGTACTGGTTTCTGTGCTCCTCAATTTCGACATAATACACATCCAGCCCCGGTATATAGGCGATGCAATAGGCCCGGCCGCCTGTCAGGAGATACTTGTTCTCCTTGTCCAGACGGGCGAGGACATAGGCGTAGTCCGATTCGCCAAACGCATCCGATTCGGGCAGGCTGCTTTTGAGGATCCTTCCGGCCGAATCCAGAAGAGCCGTGCCGTGGTGGCTGTTGATGGTGTCCTCCTCCACCGGAAAGTTGGAGAACACAATGTCCTCCGACACCTCGATCTCCAGGGTACCGGAGCGGCTGCTGTAGTCCGGCACGCTCAGATTGTGCCGGTAGACAAACATGCCGGACGCGCCATCGGCTCCGGGGCGATAACTCCATTGCCCCTTCTTGTAGTTCCAGCCGGTTCGGTCGTCGGGGAAAGGCACAAACTCCGACCGCAGCCGCAGCAGGTAATCGTTGGCGGTGTAAAACCACACATCGGTGATAAAGGCGCTCGCCGCCTTCACCTCGGAAAAGCAGAATTTGACGTATTTGACATACTGGTAAATGCGCTGCACATCGCTGCCCTCATAGTCCAGATATTCCGTGAAGAGGCGGTTTGTCTGCAAAATGCCGTATGTGGCCTCTATCTCCTGCAGCTGGGTGGTCAAATTGGCGGCGCCGCGGTTGATCCACTGCTGCTTCCGGTTAAAGTATCCCGTCTGGATTTCCTTGCCCAGCATGTCGACATAAATCATACAGAAGGTGATGATAGGCACGCAGACAATGATGAGATAACCCAGTACCAGCCGGACAAGGGTGCGGTCGCGGATGCGGGGTTGCTTTTGAATCCGTTCCATATTTCACACTCCGGCGCAATGCCCTTCAACAGTAACATTCCCAATCTCTTCCACATGGGTTCGGGGCCGAAAATGGCCCCTGAATTTGTTGTAATTGTACCATATGTGTGAATTATTCGCAATCATATTATTAATATTGTTCATGAAGGTGTTAGAATCAAGCATGTTTTCACCGTTTCCACTGTGCTATGATTATGCTCAGCAAGAGGTGCCACGTCGCGAGGCAGTCGCAATCACAGAATCAGGAGGATGGACGGATGGAAATGACCATGCAGGCAAAAAAGCAAAAATCAGCACGCCGGATGCGCCTGTTCAAAAATCAAATCTGGCTGCAGCTATTCGCCATAATCGGCGTCGTATTTATGCTGCTCTTCTCAATCGTGCCCATGTTTGGCATCATCATGGCCTTCAAAAACTACTCAATCAATCAGGGCATTGCCGGTATTTTTACCAGCGATTGGGTGGGGCTCAAGCACTTCAAGGAGTTTTTCGGGGAGCAGCGGTTCCCGGAGCTGCTGCGAAACACCCTGGCTCTGAGCACCCTGAAGCTGATTTTCAGCTTCCCCATGCCCATTCTGCTGGCCATCATGCTCCACGAGGCCCGCAACATGCGGTACAAGAAGTTTGTGCAGACCGTCAGCTACTTCCCCCACTTTATCTCCTGGATCGTATGCTACGGCGTCGTCTACGCCCTGGCCTCCGAAAAGGTCGGCGTGCTGCAGGATATGCTGATGAAAATCGGCCTCATATCGGAGCCTGTCCCCTTCCTGACCAGCCCCAACTGGTTTTACGGCGTCTCGGTGGTTCTCTCCATCTGGAAAAGCTCGGGCTGGTGGGCCATCATATTCCTGGCCTCCATATCCGGCATCGACCCGGAGCTGTACGAGGCGGCAGTGGTGGATGGCGCCGGCCGGCTCAAACGAATCCGCCACATCACGCTGCCCGGCATCAAGGGCTCCATTGTCACTATGCTCATCATTTCCATCGGCAGCTTTTTAGGCGGCGGGCTGGTTGGCTCCAACTTTGAGCAATCCTACCTGTTCGGCAACGCCCTCAACAACTCCACCGCCGAGCTCATCCAGACCTATTCCTTTAAGGTAGGCCTTGTCCACGGCCGGTTCGCCTACGCAACGGCCATCTCCCTTGTGGAATCCTGCGTCTCCCTGTTTTTGATTCTCACCAGCAACTTTGTGGCGAAAAAGACCGCGGGCTCCGGATTGTTCTAAAGACCGCCTCCCAACTCCACCGAAAGGAAGGAATGTTCCCATGAAATTTCGCACAAAAGAGGATTACATCGTCGATACCGTCAACTATATCCTGCTGGGAATTGTGGCCATCGTGACTATCTATCCCTTCTGGTACGTCTTTGTGTTATCCTTTAACGACGGCTACGACGCCCTGGTCAAGGGCATCTACTTCTGGCCCCGCAAATTCGTGCTGGACAACTACATCGCCTTTTTCACCGACGGTCGCTGGCTCAGCGCCTTTGGCGTCAGCGTGGTGCGCACCGTCATCGGCGGCGTCTGCACCACCCTCTTTACCTGCATGGTGGCCTACGCCCACTCCCGGCCCAATCTGATGTTCCGCCGGTTTTACTCCCTTCTGCTCATCTTCTGCATGTACTTTTCGGGCGGACTCATCCCCTTCTACGTCACCCTGCGCAGCTACAATCTCCTCAACAAGTTTTGGGTATACATCATCCCGGGCCTGCTCAGCTACTTCTTTGTCATAGTGGCCCGCTCCTTCTTCTCAGAGCTGCCCCCGGAGCTGATGGAGGCCGCCAAAATCGACGGTGCCAGCGACCTCGGCATCTTCTTCCGCGTGGTGCTTCCGGTATCTACACCGCTGCTGGCCACCATGCTCCTCTTCCAGGCCGTCAACCACTGGAACTCCTGGGTCGACTCCGCCTACTACGTGCGGGACGAGAGCCTGCGAACACTGTCCTACCGCATGATGGAGGTCATAAACAAATCCAATATCAGCGACGCCATGGCCCAGTCCAGCTCGGCGATGGCCCAGATGGCGGAGGCCAACCGCACCACCAGCTTCTCGCTTCAATGCGCCAGCCTGGTCGTCTGCATCATCCCCATTCTGTGCGTGTACCCGTTCCTGCAAAAGCACTTTGTTCAGGGCATGATGATAGGTGCCGTCAAGGGATAAAACCGATAGCCGTGCCCCATGGAATATCGGTGTATCATATACCACTCATATCGCATACGTTTCCCCAAAAAAGCAAATCCGCGGAAGAGTGCCCGGCGTACATATTTCCCGCGCCGTGCTCCCCTTCCCCGGCCACCGCCTCGGCTCCCCTGCGGAGCCCAACCCCCGCCAGGGCAGGAGGCGCGGCCTGCATCCCGTTTGTGTCCTGGCAAGAATGGAGGTTACTATGAAAACGAAATCATTCCTGAGCCTGTTCGCCGTGGCAGTTCTTGTTCTGTCACTGTTTGCAGGGTGCAGCGGTGGTGGCAACACCACATCTGCGTCCACAGCCTCCGGCACTGCCGCGACCGGCTCCTCCGCCGACCAAACCAAAGCCCCCTCCTCCGAGGCGGCTAGCGCCAACGACGGCAAGATTGTCGATCTGACCCTGTTTGTAGATGAGACCTGGTGGTCCTACAACACCTGGGAAGGCAAAATCCCCCAGATGGTCACCGAGAAAACCGGTGTCAACATCATCCCCACTGTGGCGGTGGACGAAAACCAGCTGCAGCTGATGGTGTCCTCCGGCGATTTGCCCGACATGATTTGCAGCTATCGCTTCGACCGCCTGTCCGACTCGGCCCTCTGCTATTCCTACAACGAGCTGATTGATCAATACGCCCCCGATTTCGAGGTGGATCCGGTTACAAAGTACGTCAACTCCACACTTCACGACGGCAAATTCTACGTCATCAAAAACGACTTTGCCTCTCCCCAAAAGTGGAAAGATAACCCCAAGGCGCTTCATCAGGGCCCTGGCATCAGCTTCCGCAAGGACATTCTGGAAGGCCTCGGCAACCCGGAAATCAACTCCATCGAGGATCTGGAAAACGTCTATGACATGGTGCTGGCCCAATACCCCGGCGTCGTTCCCATCGTGGCCGAGGGCATGGACAACTCCTTCCGCTACATGAAGGTGCAGCTGGCTGTTCACAGCGACAACTTCTACGAGGACGAAGCCGAACAGTTGAAATGGAGAGGGCGGGATCCCCAGCTTCTGGAGTGGTATAAGCTGATGAACAAGTGGTACCACAAGGGCTACTGGACCGCCGACAACCTGGCGTTCAAAAACGCGGATCAGTACAAGCAGGTGCTCATGAACGGCGAGGCCTTCTCCCTGATGGCCTACGACAACACCGCCGACACCGTCAACACCGAGATGAAGGCCGCCGGCAAGGACTACTACATGGTCGCCAAGCCCGAATGGCTCACCGACGAAGCCACCCTGTTTGACTACCGCATCGGCTGGCGGGGCCTCTTCATCACCCGCAACTGCAGCAACCCCGAGGCCGCCATCAACTTTGCCAAATACGCCTATTCCGAGGAAGGCCAGCAGTTCCTGCTGTGGGGCGAAGAGGATGTCGACTGGCACTACGGCGACGACGGCTACCCTGTTTTCGACACCTGGGAACCCTCCGACAAAAACTCCATCATGGCGCTGGGCGTTCGCTACTGGGGCTGGCTGACCTGCGACAACATCGTCAACGGCATGGGCCAGGGCGTCGGGTACGAGCAGACCTTTGATGTCAAGCGCTACCTGACTGACCGCACCGAGCGCAAGGTCTACATCGGCATGGCCAACCCCGCCGCAGATTCCGACGAGAGCGCCACTCTCAGCCGCGTCAACGACCTGCTGAAAACCGAGGGCGTCAAGGTGCTGCTGGCCGACAACGAGGACGGCGTCGTCACCGCCTACAACAATATGATCACCATGGCCGAGAGCATGGGCCTCAACGATCTGGAGGCATGGGCAAACTCCGTCTATCCCCAAATTAAGGAAGGCTACTTCGCCATTACCGACGAATGATCCCAATCACTCCGCCACCCTCAGGCCATCACCGACCGGTGGCGGCGGAAGGAACGGTTGCTATGGAGGCACACATCAACAACATCCAACGGTTCAGCATTCACGACGGGCCGGGGATCCGCACGACTGTTTTCTTCCAGGGCTGCAATCTGCAATGCCAATGGTGTCACAACCCGGACACCATCCCCGCCGCACCTGTGTTCCGCTTTCAGGATCACAGGTGCCTGGGGTGCGGGGCCTGTGTGCACAGCTGCCCCGCGGGGGCGCTCCAATGGAAGGAGCGCCCCTTTTGGCGCGGGGATTTGTGCACCCGCTGCGGCAGCTGTCAGGCGGCCTGTCCGGCAGAGGCCTGCTCCCTGTCGTCGACCGCCATGGCTCTGGACGCCGTTGTGGAGACCGTCCGCCGCGACAAGCCCTTTTATGACGCCTCCGGCGGCGGCATGACCTGCTCCGGCGGGGAGCCCATGCTCACTCTGGATTTCCTCTACACCCTGCTTTCCCGGGCAAAAGCCCTTGGCATCCACACAGCAGTGGACACCGCCGCCAACATCCCGTGGGAGCACTACGCCCGCATCATCCCGGTCACCGACCTATTCCTGGTGGACTACAAGGCCGAGGGCGAGGCGGTGCACCGCTCCGCCACAGGGGGGGGCAACCGGCGCATCCGGGACAATCTGCGCCGGTTTGCCGATTGCGGCGTGCCCGTCACAATCCGCATCCCCGTTATCCCGGGTGTCAACGCCAATGGCACAGAAATAACCACCATGGCGGAGCATCTGTGGGACATCCGGTTTGCGGGCACCGTAGAGCTGCTAAAGCTGCACCACTGGGGCGAGGCTAAGTACAAGGCCCTGGGCCGCACCTATCCCCTTGCGGGGGTGGAGCCTCCCGGGGATGGGGAAATGGAACAATTTCGCGATATCATGCTGGGCCGGCATCTCAATGCCGTTATCGGATGATACAGCCGACCACAGCAGGGAAGGTGATAGGCTTGCAATTACCGTATGATATGGAAGAACTGGCGCGCCTTCTGGTGGATGAGGCCGTAGACAAAATCGCCAACAAACCGGTCAAGGCGACTACCCTGGAGCGCATCCGCCTCTTTACCGAGGCCGACGACACCGTTCGCGGCATGCCCCAGCCGCTCCAATACGGCCACGGGCTCACCTATGTGCTGGAGCGCATCGCCCAGCCCATTCTGCCCTACGACCTGCTGATGGGGCGCATCACCGAGGAGGTTCCCGACCCGGAGGGGGAGGCTTATTTTCAGGAGCTTTGCCTGCGCTACGCCAGAAAGCCCCTGCCCTGGGACAAGGGCACCCAGCCCTTTTGGGTGTTTGACCAGGGCCACACCTCCTTTTACTGGCGGGATGTGGTCACCCATGGGCTCAGCGGACTGCAGGCCCGGGCCCAGCGGGAGCTTGACCGGCGAGCAACCGAGGGCGCGGATGGGGAAACCCTCGATTTCCTCACCGGGGCCGTCCTTGTATATCGGGCGGTGCGCACCTACCTGCGCCGGTACGCCGACGCCGCCCGACAGGCCGGCATGCCCGAAGCGGCCGAGGCCTGCGCAAACGCTGCGGAACGCCCGCCCCAAACCTTCCGGGAGGCCCTGCAAATGCTGTGGGCCATTATGCTCATCTACTGCTCCATGCTGGCGGGCAACCCCACCCTGACCTATGGCAGGCTGGATCAGCTGCTCTACCCGCTGTACCGCAAGGATTTGGAAGGGGGCCGCCTCACCCGCGAGGAGGCAGGCCTGCTGATTCTGGATTTCTACTGCAAAAACAACCTGATCATGGGCCGGGGCGAGCATCAGCTCAGCATCGGGGACGACTCCATCAGCACCGGCTGGCAGCGAAATCTCAACTTCGACGCCCCCCAGTATCTGATTCTCGGCGGCAGCGACGAAGCCGGCAACCCGGTCTCCAACGACCTGACACAGCTGTTCGCCGAGCAAATCCACCCCCGGTTCAAAAACCCTGTCATCGTGGTGCAGTACACCAGGGGAATGCGGGAACAGTTCCCCGCCGTGTGGCGGGCACTGGTGCGAAACATGCGGGAGAGCGCCTCCCTGATGGTGTACAACGACGCGGACGTCACCGCCGCCTACATCCGGGCCGGAGCCGACCCGGAGGACGCCGTTCACTACGAGCACTATGGCTGCAACTGGCCCTGTCTGCCAGGCATGGACGCCGGGGGCAGCAATCACCGCTTCATGTGGGAAAAACGCATTTTGCCCGACGAATCGGCCAAGCTGGAAAACGCCGACTTCTGGGCCCCCGCCCCCGGCGGTCTGGTCGGGGAGCTGATGGCGGTCATCGATGCGGTGCCAAAGGGCGAGGAACCGCCGGACATCGACTTTTTCTACGACCGCTTCCTGGCCCGCTTCCGGGACTTCATGTGCCGGAAATACGTGCACGCCCTGCTGGAGCGGAAGGTGCTCTACCGGGAGGCGCCGGGGATTTTACAGTTTCAGGACTGTTTTTGCAAGGAAACCATTCAGCGGGCCAAAAGCTTCCTTTGCGGCGGCAGCAAATACTACACCATCACCCAATCCCACGGGGGCTTCGCCACCCTGGCGGACTGCTTCACCACCCTGGACGCCCTTCTCTACCAGGAAAAGAAGCTGACATTTGATGCCCTGCGCGAGGCAATGACCCACAACTTCCAGGGCTACCCGGACATCCATGGCCTCTGCAACGGCGTGCCAAAGCTTGGCAGCGACGACGCTCTCTCCAACACCCACGGCCGCCGGCTGCTGACCCTGCTGACCGACACCGTCTACGCCATCCAGCGGGAGTACACAGCCCAGGGCCATCCGCCGATTCTGGTCAAGCAGTGCATCGAGACCGACACCGGCCACATTCGGCTGGGCAAGGCGTTGGGCGCCACCCCCGACGGGCGACTGGCCGGCATGCCCCTCAGCCAGAACAGCCAGCCCTCCCTCGGTGCCTCCACCGCCGGCATGACCGCCAGACTTCGGGCCATGGCTCAGCTTCCCTTTGAGCGAATCTTGTCCGGTGCCCAGAACCTTTCCATACAGCCGCGGATTTTCGCCGGGGAAAAGGGCCTGGAGCTGCTGTCCGCCCTGACCTCCACCTACTTTGAGTTGGGTGGCCTGCAGCTGCAAATCAGCGCGGTGGATGTCTCCGAGCTGCTGGATGCCCAGCGCAATCCGGACAACCACCGGGATCTCATGGTGCGGATCACCGGCTACAGCGCGGTCTTTGTGGATATGATCAAGGAAGCCCAGGACGATATTATCAGCCGGGAGATGTCCGCCGTATAACGGGGCATCCCCCTATCATACCGCCTCGGCGGTGGAAGGTGAGAAAACAATGAAACAGGTAGCATTGGGCCACAGCGGCCTGACTGTCAGCGAGCTTTGCATGGGAGCCATGAACTTCGGCACCACCGTGGAAAAGGAGACCGCCTTCCGGCTATTGGACGCCTTTGTAGACGGCGGCGGAACCTTCCTCGACACCTCCAACAACTACGCCCACTGGGCGGGAACCGGCGACGAAAGCGAAACCCTGCTGGGCGAGTGGTTCGCCCGGTCGGGCAAGCGGGACAAGGTCGTGCTGGCCACCAAGCTGGGCTTTGACCGCCACGGCGCGGGCCAGGGGCTCAAGGCCCATCAAATCGAATACTGGTGCGACGAAAGCCTCCGCAAGCTGCGCACCGATGCCATCGACCTGTACTACGCCCACGTCGACGACATGGACACCCCCCTGGAGGAGACCATGACCGCCTTTGACCGGCTCATCCAAAAGGGGAAGGTGCGTGCCATCGGCGGCAGCAACTACTACACCTGGCGTCTGGAGGAAGCCAGAGAAACCTGCCAACGCAATCAGCTGACCCCCTACAGCGTGGTGCAGCAGCGGTTTACCTACCTCTTTGCCCAGGGCGGAATCCAGCGGCCCTACCCCTACAACGAAAACGCCGGCATTGAAAAGCTGCGATATCTGGCCAAGCACAACATCCCCCTGGTGGCCTATTCCTGTATGGCGCGGGGCGGCTACGCCGACAACAGCCGCCTGCCCGACATGTACATCCGGGGCGAGCGTCTGGCGACTCTCAACAGGCTGGCCCGGGGAAAGGGCGTGGAGCCCGCCTCCCTTGTCATCGCCTGGATGCTCCACTCCCGCCGCTTTACCGACCGCCCCCAGATAATTCCCCTGTTCAGTTGCAGCAGCGTGGAGCACCTGCAGGCCAATTTAGATGCCGCCTCCCTCTCCCTGACCACTCAGGAGGCCTATCTCCTCAACGAGGCATAACAAAAACACGGTGCGTTTCACAAAAAACGCACCGTGTCATTTTTTTACCATTTTGCAGTCCCCTCGGCTTTTCGCAGCCGAAATTACTCCATCGCCTCGTACTTTTTCAGGATGGTATCCACGTCGTCAGCCTTCAGGCGGCCATAGACATCCTCGTTGATGGTGATAACAGGGGCAAGACCGCATGCGCCGATGCAGCGGCAGGCCTCCAGAGAGAACTTGCCATCGGCCGTGCATTCGCCGCCCTTGATGCCCAGCTGTTGGGACAGCTTGTCCATGATTTCGCCGGCTCCCTTAACATAGCAGGCGGTGCCAAGGCACACCGAGACCTTGTAGCGACCCTTGGGATTCAGCGAGAACTGGGAATAGAAGGTAGCGACGCCGTACACCTCTTCCAGATGGATGTCGAGGCCGTCGGCGACCATTTTCTGCACCTCGATGGGCAGATAGCCATAAATGGCCTGCGCCTGCTGCAGAGCGGGCATCAACGCACCCTCCTGCCCTTTCAGTCCGTGGAGAATTTCCTTGAGCTGGCGCTCCTGATCCGCAGTGCCGGTAAAGGCCACACTTGTTTTCTTATTAGGCAATGTATATAAACCCCCTTCGAATTTTTCAGGCAAAACGCCCGAACACTCATCAATATAAGCTAAACTTACATTTCGTATTATAGCAAATCTGATAATATAAGTCTATAGAGCATCATCCGAAAATCCCCCGCAGAATTTATATAATTTTGCCTGTTCCCCATAAAGTACAAGTTTGCAATTGACTTTGTCCCGCTGAAATACTACACTGATAGCAGAATTCCATTTTATCGGAGGAGGCATTGACAATGCAGGGAAAAATGAAACAGGCGATTATGACCGGCATCGGCAAGCTGGAAATGATTGAGGCGGATATCCCATCCATCAGGGACGACGAGGTTCTTGTGCAAATCGAATATGTAGGCATCTGCGGCTCCGATCTGCATTATTTCGAGAGCGGCGCCATCGGCGATTATGTGGTGAAGCCTCCCTTTGTGCTGGGACACGAATCCGGCGGCACCGTTGTGGAGGTAGGCAAGGCGGTCACCCACCTGCAGGTCGGCGACCGGGTAGCCATGGAACCGGGCAAAACCTGCGGCCACTGCGAATTCTGCCGAGAGGGCAAGTACAACCTCTGCCCCGACGTCATCTTCTTTGCCACCCCGCCGGTAGACGGCACCTTCCAGGAGTATGTGGCCCACGAGGCCGCCCTCTGCTTCAAGCTTCCCCCCAATGTGGACACCATGGAAGGCGCCCTCATTGAGCCTCTGGCTGTAGGCTTCCACGCCGCCATGCAGGGCGACGCCCGCATCGGTCAGTCCGCCGTGGTATTTGGCGCGGGCTGCATTGGCATCGTGTCCCTGCTGGCCCTGAAGGCCATGGGCGTCGGCGACGTCTACGTGGTGGATGTCCTCCAAAACCGGCTGGACAAGGCCATGGAGCTGGGTGCCACCGGTGTCATCAACTCCGCCAGCCAAAACGCCGCAGAGGCCCTCAAGGCCGCCCTGGGCGAGAGAGGCTGCGACCTTGTCATCGAGACCTCCGGCGCGGAAATCGCCGCCCAGCAGTCCATTCATGTGCTGAAAAAAGGCGGCACAGCCGTCATGGTGGGCTACAACAGCACCGGCATGGTAACACTGCCCATGAGCCTCGCCATGGACAAGGAAATCACCATCAAAACCGTATTCCGCTACCGCCACATCTACCCCATGGCCATCAAAGCCGTGGCCGAGGGCAAGGTAAATCTCAAGGGCATCGTCTCCAATGTCTTTGATTTCGACGACGTGCAAACAGCCATGGATCACAGCATCCAAAACAAAGCCGGCATCGTCAAAGCGGTGATTAAGGTTGCTCGTTAAGTTGGGATAATGGGTGATTAGGGGAATGTAGAGTATTGATATGAGTGGAGGTTAACATGAAAAATTTATTTGCAGGTGGTTTTTTATTTGTTGGTGGTGCAATCCTTATGACGGTGTCTGAATTTGGTAAAATTGTTCCAGTTCTCGGTGCGGCTTGTGCTGTGGTCGGTGTAGGTATGTTACTATATTTTGTGTTCAGCAAAGATGGTAAATACGATTAATAATATAAGCATTATCTTCATTCACCTACCAAGCAAATAACCATTCGCCCTCCAGCCCCCTTTTCTCATTCAACAGGATTGCATTTCAGGCCCTACTGTATTATAATAATAATACAGTAGGGCCTGATTTTGTATACTGTAAGTATAACTACTCAAAAAAATACATATCGAGAAAGGAAGCAACCTATGAGTGTTAAACAGGTCAAGCATTTTTTTCGAATCAGCAATGCCGTTGTCATCGCGCTGCTGCTGATCATCCTCGGCACCAATGCCTTTTATGTCATCGAGGAGCAAGAGCAGGCGGTTGTCGTCACCTTCGGGCAGCCCAGTGTGGTGACAACACCGGGCCCCCACCTTAAAATCCCCTTTATCCAACAGGTGAACATCGTGCCCATGGTCATCAACGGCTTCTCCATCGGCTATGTGGACGGCGACTACTCCAACTACGCCGGATACGCCGGCTATGACGGCCACCAGACCTCCATGATGTCCGAATCCATGATGATCACCTCCGACTACAACTTCGTCAACGTCGATTTTTTCCTGGAATACCAGGTCTCCGACCCGGAGCGCTTCCTGTTCGCCTCCCACGAGCCGGAGCTGATTCTGCGGAATCTGGCCCTCAGCTACATCCGCGACACCATCGGCCTGCACACCGTGGATGAGGTCATCACCACCGGCAAAAACGAAATTCAGGCCGAAATCAAGGAGAAGCTGACCAATCGGCTGGAGCAGGAGAACATCGGCCTCCAGCTTATCAACATCACCATCCAGGACTCCGAGCCCCCCACCGACGAGGTCAAGGACGCCTTCAAAAACGTCGAAACTGCCAAACAGGGCAAGGAGACCGCCATCAACACCGCCATGAAATATGAAAGCGAGAAAATCCCGGCTGCCCGCGCCCAGGAGGACGCCATCCTGAAAAACGCGGACGCGGAAAAGGAATCCCGCATCAACGACGCCAAGGCCCAGGTCGCCGTATTTATGGCCATGTATGAGGAGTACCAGAAAAACCCGGTGATGACAAAGCAGCGCATGTTCTACGAAACCATGGAGGATGTCCTCCCCTGGATGAAGATTGTCATCGAAAACGGCGACGGCACCACCAGCAAGGTATTGCCGCTGGAATCCTTTACCGGCAGCACCGGCATCGCCGCCGACCCGGCCCGCACATCGGCGGCCAACGCAACCACAGAGGAGGGACAATAACATGGCAGGCTTTGGAAATTTCGGCTTTAACTTTTACAAAAACCCCAACCAGAACCCATCCGACAGCGAACCGCCCATCATAGACACCGAGGCCAAGCAGGCCAACACCCTCCTGTGGAACGGCATGAAACGCCGCCTCATACTCCTGGGCGCGCTCATTCTCATCGCTATTGTCTACTCCCAGTGCGTCGTCATCACCAAGCCCAACGAGTACGTGGTCATCCAGCAATTCGGCGAGATCAAACACATCACCACCGAGCCCGGCATCTCCCTGAAGCTGCCCATCATCCAGACCACCCGCACCCTGCCCAGCAACGTCCGCCTGTATGACATCCCCATCTCCGATGTCATCACCCAGGATAAGAAAACCATGGTGGCAGACAGCTTTGTGCTGTGGCGGGTATCGGATCCCGCCAAGTTCATCCGCACCCTCAGCGGCAACATCGTCAGTGCGGAAACCCGCATCAGCAACATCTCCTACAACTCCATGAAAAACGTTATCAGCCGTCTGCCCCAAAGCGAGATCATCAGCGGCCGAGACACCCTGGCCCTGCAAATTTTCGACAACATCGGCGATACCCTGGATCAATACGGTGTGGAGCTTATTGCCATCGAAACCAAACACATGGATTTGCCCGATGACAACAAGCAGGCGGTCTACACCCGCATGATTTCCGAGCGCAACAACATCGCTGCCTCCTACCAGGCCGAGGGCGAGGAGGAAGCCCGGAAAATCCGCACCGAAACCGACAAAACCGTCTCCATCATGCTCTCTCAGGCCAACGCCAGCGCTGCTGAAACCATTGCCGAGGGCGAGCGCCAGTACATGGAAATTCTGGCCCAGGCATACAACACCATGGAAAAGTCGGAATTCTATGCCTTCTCCCGGGCGCTGGACGCCGCCAAGGAATCCCTGAACAATGGAAACACAACTTTAATCCTCTCCGGCGACTCTCCAATTACGCAGATTTTTTATAACATAGAATAGCGAAATTGTGAAATGTTCTGATATAAAATGTTATGTATTGACATGGTGGGCGGATTGTGCTAAAATCTACTCGAATCGTTAAGGTTTTCACAAACTAAAAAAGTGAGAGAAAACGGCTCGTCACGGCGCAAAAACACATC
>JAJDGX010000180.1 GCA_030265885.1 Ruminococcaceae bacterium OttesenSCG-928-L11
TGTTGTGTGATGGAACTGGGGGCATATTCGCCGGAAATCGAGGCCCAATCTGTGGGGGAATGCTTTGCCAAGGCACGGCAGTTGGGCTTCACCCGGATGCAATACAACTTCCTCACCTCCCACGGCGAAGAAATGCCAGAACGAATTGGCAGTGACGCCTTGACGGAGATTCGGGCCGCCGCTGACAGCACAGGCATAGCCATCGAGGCTGTCAACGGCACCTTCAATATGGCCGACCCGGATCCCGTCCGACGCAAGGTCATGACAGCCCGATTCCCCGCAATTGTGGAGGCCTGTCAATACCTGGGCTGCGGCTGCATCACGCTGTGCACCGGCTCCCGCAGCCCGGACAGCATGTGGCGCTTTCACCCCGACAACAGCAGCCCCGCCGCCTGGCGGGATGTGCTCCACACCACCGAGCAGCTACTGCCCATGGTGGAGGGCATCGGCATCGTGCTGGGGGTGGAGACAGAGGCCACCAACGTCGTTTCCACTGTGGAGAAAACCCGCCAATATCTGGATGTGTTTGACAGCCCCCACCTGCGTGTCATTATGGACTGCGCCAACATCTTCCCTTTGGGTACGGCCCACCGGGAATCCGCCCGCCCCATGATTGAACGGGCCTTTGCCCTGCTGGGGGATGACCTTGTGCTGGCCCACGGCAAGGACATCCGGGAAGCCACCGCCCCCGACCGCAATGTCTTTACCTGTGCGGGCAAGGGCATCGTGGATTTTGACTGCTTTCTGGGGCTGCTGCAGGCCCGGGGGTACACCGGCGGCATGATTCTCCACGGCATTCACGACCCGGAGGAATTCCGGGATGCGGTGACCTTCATGCGGGAAAAGCTGGCTGCCTATCCCGGGCTTTCCGGGGAACCACATGGATGAGGCGTCTCCGGAGCGGTGGTTCATTTGTACACTTTGATAAGCAGCGAGAGCCGGGCGTATGTGCCCGGCTCTCGCTGCCTTATGCTTTTGTGGGGCTGAAATCTATCGGCAACAGCTGCTGCGATTGCAGCCACAGCCGTTGCGGCGACTCCGACAGCGGTTGCAGCCGTTGCATCCACTGCGGCCATTGCAGCCGCAGAATAGCAGGAACCAGGGTAACCAACACATGACATTCCCTCGCTTTATCGTCTGTATTTTGTGTGTCCGGGCAATGGTGCCCTTTGCAGTATATGCGGGTGAGGGGGAAAAGGGTACGGGGGATGCGATGCAGTCCTGCCGGTTGTCGTCGCCTTTTTTCCCTTGCCAAACCCTGTCCGGGAGAAGTATAATAGAGGGAACTACAACTGCTGCGGCTCCCCAAAAGCCGCATGCCAACAGAGAGGACGGGTCATCATGCAAGTTATGGAAGCCATTCAGGCGCGGCGCAGCATTCGCCAATATAAGCCGGACGCCATCGAGCAGGAAAAGCTGGATCAACTGGCCGAGGCATTCCGCCTTTCCCCCTCCGCCCGCAACAGCCAAAGCTGGAAGCTGTTGATTGTCCGCGACCCGGAGAAGCGGGACGCCCTTGTACAGGCGCTGGGTTCTCGCCCGCCTCTTGTCGGCGCCCCTGTCATCCTGTGCGCCTGCGGCCTCAATTCGTCGGACATGCCCTGCGGTCACCGGGCAGACAGCGTCGATCTCTCCATTGCTTTATCCTTTGTTATGCTGGAGGCCTGTGATCTGGGGCTTGGCACCTGCTGGATGGGAAGCCATGAGGAGGACAAGGTACGCAGCGTCCTCGGGCTGCCGGATTCAGTCACCATCCCCGCCATCACCCCCCTGGGATATGCCGCCGAAGCCCCCGACGCCCGCCCGCGAAAGGCTCTCACAGACGTCGTGGAGTATATTTAGGCGATATCCAAGCTACAATCAGATTTACCAAATGACAATTTGACAAAACGAAAGGACACACAAATGAAATTTACGGAATTGCCCTATCAACGCGTAAATCTGGACACCATGAAGGCCGATTGCGCCGCCGTTGTTCAGCAGCTGGAGGCCGCCGCCTCCTATGAGGATGCCAAAGCCGCCTTCCTGGCTCAGCAAAAGCTGATGTCTGCCTTTTCCACCATGTCGTCCCTGGCCAACATCCGCCACACCATCAACACCAAGGACGAGTTTTACGACAAGGAAAAGGACTTCTACGACGAGGCGGAGCCCATCGTTCAGGATTTGGATCAGACCTTCACCCTTGCCCTGCTGAAAAATCAATTCCGCCCCCAGCTGGAGGCGGAATACGGCGGCCTGTTTTTCAAAAACGCCGAAATTGCCCTGCGCACTTTCCAGCCGGAGATCATCCCCGATTTGCAGGAGGAAAACAAGGTGGTCTCCGAATATGTCAAGCTGATTGCCTCGGCGCAGATTGACTTTCAGGGCCAAACTCTGACCCTGTCGGAGTTGACTCCCCACATGCAGTCGGCGGACAGAGACACCCGCGTGGCGGCCTGGAATGCCCACGGCGGCTTCTACGACAGCCACAAGGATGAACTGGACACCATCTATGACAAGCTGGTCGCCATCCGCACCGGCATCGGCCGAAAGCTGGGCCACGAGACCTTTGTGCCCACCGGCTACGACCGCATGACCCGCAACAGCTACACTGCCGAGGACGTGGATAAATTCCGCCAAGCCGTGCAGAAGTACATTGTCCCGGTGGCGGCTCGACTGAAAAAAGAGCAGGCGGAGCGCAGCGGTGCCACCTATCCCATGTCTTACCCGGACAACGCCATCCAGTTTAAGAGCGGCAACCCCAAGCCCCAGGGCACACCGGACGAAATCATCGCCCATGGCCGAAAAATGTACCGGGAACTCTCCCCCGAAACCGCCGAGTTCTTTGATTTTATGCTGGAAAATGAGCTGTTTGACGTCCTCTCCCGCAAGGGCAAGGCAGCCGGCGGCTATTGCGCCTCTCTCACCGATTTCCACTGTCCCTTTATCTTTGCCAATTTCAACGGCACCGCCCACGATGTAGAGGTCATCACCCACGAGGCCGGCCATGCCTTCGCCGCCTATCAGTCCCGCAACATCATCCCCACCGAAAATCAGATGCCCACCCTGGAGTCCTGCGAGATTCACTCCATGTCCATGGAATTCTTTGCCTGGCCCTGGTGCGAGGGCTTCTTTGGCCCGGATACCCAGAAATTTTTCTACCAGCACCTGGAGGGCGCGCTCAGCTTCATCCCCTACGGCACCATGGTGGATCATTTCCAGCATGAGATGTATCTCAACCCCGAGCTGACCCCTGCCCAGCGCCATGAGGTATGGGCAAAGTTGGAGAAAATCTATCAGCCCTGGATACAGGACAACGACACCACCTTCTATAGCCAGGGCAAATACTGGCAACGGCAGCTTCATATATATGAGA
This sequence comes from Ruminococcaceae bacterium OttesenSCG-928-L11, assembly GCA_030265885.1. GTDB lineage: Bacteria > Bacillota > Clostridia > Oscillospirales > Ruminococcaceae > WRAV01. The sequence continues at coordinate 3,356 of JAJDGX010000180.1, forward strand.
TGCCCTTCTATTACATCGATTATTGCCTGGCCCAAACTGTGGCGCTCCAGTTCTGGGCTGCCATTCAGACAAACCGGGAGGACGCCTGGAGCCGGTATATGGCGCTGGTGTCCAAGGCCGGCACCGCCACCTTTGATGAGCTGGTCGCCTCCGCCGGCATGGATTCTCCTTTCGGCGACTCTGCCCTGAAAACTGTCTCCGACGCCGCCAGCAAATGGCTCGATGCCTTCGACCGCGCCTCGCTGAAGTGATTGCCTGATATTGCACCAAGCAAAAATGGGACGCACCCCCGGTCAAAATGGTGACCGGGGGTGCGTTGCGTTTGGTTGGGCTTGCAGCCATGTGGCGGGTGACAGCAATGGCCCCGGAGCAGGCTGACTGCTCCGGGGCCATTGCTATGTATGGTGGTTTACTTGAATTCGGTTTCGTAGAGGGAACTGCCGTCCGCGTTGAAATATTGAATCTTCACGCTGGCATCCTTCACGCCTGCTGTGCGAAGCTGCTGGGCAATGGTCTCAAAGGTGGCGCTTTCAGCGGCCATACCGGCCTCCAGGCCCTCGGCGACTGCATCAGCGTCGCCCACATCCTCCTTAAAGGTGTAGCGATAAATCAGGGTGTTCTCCTCCGCCATAATTTCAATCTTCATGGTGTCGCCAAACTGCTCCTCCAGCTGAGGAATCTGATCCTGCATCTGGTCAACCATCGCCTGCAGAGAATTATTGCCGCTGCAGCCTGTAACTGCCAGAGCAATCGCCAGCATCACACAGGCCAGCAGAGAAAGGGAAATCTTCTTCATTTTCATTGTGGTAACTCCTCCAAATTGATTTGCCGCGCCGCAACGATACAAGAACCTCTTGCCGCGTGTGGGTATCTTGGGCGCGATCGCTCTCCAATTATAGCAAAAAGATACAATTTTTCAATAGATTTCTCAGCAAAGCGACGTCACGCCAG
>JAJDGX010000181.1 GCA_030265885.1 Ruminococcaceae bacterium OttesenSCG-928-L11
CCCTCGCTGAGCAGGCTTTTGTAGAGGTTGATGTATTCGCCGGCGGAGCGGCCCCAGCTGAAGTCGCAGTTCATGGCGGTTTTCACGTGGCTGTCCCACTTTTCCTTATCCTGGAAGTCGCTGTTGGCGCGGTAGATGGCGTCCAGCATATCATAAGCATCGTAGGACTGGAAGTTGAATCCGTTGCCAAAGTCCCCGCCAAAATCATTGATGGTATCCCGCAGGCCACCGGTGGCCCGCACAATGGGGATAGACCCATACCGCAGGGCAATCATCTGGGACAGGCCGCAGGGCTCGCTTTTGCTGGGCATCAGGAAGGCGTCGCAGCTGCCGTAAATCCGGCGCGCCATGCCGTCGTTAAACCCAATGTAGGAGCACACCCGCCCCGGGTATTGCAGTTCCTTTTCCCGGAAGAACTTTTCATACTGCCAGTCACCGGTACCCAACAGCACAAACTGGGCATCCAGCTCCATAATGCGGTCAAAGACCTGCCGCACCAAATCCAGCCCCTTGTGAGAGACCAGCCGCGTCACCATGCCGATGACCATTGCCTCACTGCGGGGTTCCAGCCCCAGAGCAGTCTGGATCTCCTCCTTATTCTTGGCGCGGCCTTCCCGATTCTCGGCGGAAAAATGCTCTGCCAGGTGCATGTCGGTAGAGGGGTCATAGTCCATAAAATCGATGCCGTTGAGGATACCGCTGAGCTTGTACTGGTTATCCCGAATGACCCCGTCCAACCCGTGGGCATACCAGGGATCCATCAGTTCCTTGGCATAGGAGGGGCTTACGGTTGTCAGGGCGCCGCACTGCTCAATGGCCCCCTTCATATAGTTGGTATCCTTGTTAAACTCCAGTATAGAGCCTGCATGGGCAGGCAGCCCCGCCACATCAAAGCGAACCGCCTTGTCATACATCCCCTGGTACTGGATATTGTGGATAGTAAACACCGTTTTAATATTGCGGAACGCATCCAGATGCCGATAAAACACATTGAGATACACAGGCACCAGAGCCGTCTGCCAGTCGTTGCAGTGGATGATCTCCGGCTTAAAATCGATGTAATGGAGCAGCTCCAGCACCGCCTTGGAGAAAAAGGCAAACCGTTCCGCATCGTCGAAGAAGCCGTAAATTCCCCGCCGCTTAAAGTAATACTCATTGTCCAAAAAATAGTGCTTTACGCCAAAGTGGGTGTATTCAAACACACCACAATACTGGTTGCGCCAGCCCAGCGGCACGTTAAAGAACGTCAGGAACTTCATATCCTGGCGAAAGCTTTCCGGTATATCGCCGTACAGCGGCATCACCACCCGGCATGCGTGCATCCGGTTGCGCACCGCCCGTGTCAGAGACCCGGCCACATCGGCCAGCCCTCCCGATTTCACAAAAGGCACAGCCTCACTGGTTGCAAAGAGGATCTTCATGAACATTCAACTCCTTGAAATGCGAAAAGATAACACAACCCCATTTTTCGCCGTCGCAGGGTGTTTCGGATGGGAGACTGGGATCGCGGCCGATACCAATCCTTGTTTCATCCGGGGCAAAGATTGATATTCGGATATTGCAAAGTCACCGGCAGGCCCGCGGTGTTCCCGCGGCAGCGGAAACGCCCGCGTTACCACTGCCGGCGACATTTGAATCACTTTACACCACCGACCCCTTGGACACATAGACAGGATAGGTTTCAAACCCCATAACCATGCGGTTTTCCGCCACTGTAACGTCCTTATCGGTGACAACATATTCCAGGTTGGATCCTGCGCCGATGGTCGTCCCCTGCATAATGATGCAGTTCCTGACCTTTGCGCCCTTTTCCACCTTTACTCCCCGGAACAAAATCGAGTTCTCGATCTCTCCCTCTATCACGCAGCCATCGCCCAGCAGGCAGCTGCGCACATTGGAATCCAGCCCATACCGCACCGGGGCCTCGTCCCGTATCTTGGTATACACCGGCCTGTCCTGGGGGAACAGGGATTTCCGCACATCGCCGTCCATCATGGCCATGTTGGCGTTAAAGAAGCTTTTCATGCTGTCAATCCGGCCCGCATAGCCGGTAAATTCACAGGCATGCACCTTGTACTTGCCAATTCCCGCCTGCAGCACATCCTTGTCAAAGGAGGTCAGATTGCGGGAATAGCAATCCACAATCAGCCGCTCCAGCAAATTCCGCGAGACAAACATGGTATTCAGATACACATTCTGCTCCCCGGAAATCTGATTGTGAATCAGCATATCTATCACATTGTTGTCCTTATCCAGGGCAAAGGTGCACACATCCTTGCTGCCCTCGCCCTCCAGCCGCACCTTCTTAAACAGCAGCGAGATATCGGCGCCGCTCTGGAAGTGGCTTTCCATCAGCTCGGTATAATCCACATTGGCGATGTAGTCGCAGTCGGTTATCAGCATATGTTCCGCCTGGCTGGCCCGGATGAAATCCATAACCCCCGCCAGCGCCTCCACCCGGTTGTGATACATTCCGGTGGAGTCCATCCGCCCAAAGGGAGGCAATATTACCAGCCCGCCCCGTTTGCGGCTCAAGTCCCATTCCCTGCCGTTGCCCAGATGATCCATCAGGGATTGGTAGTTGCTCTTGGTGATGACCCCCACATCCTCAATGCCGGCGTTGGCCATGCTGGACAGGGCAAAGTCAATCAGGCGATACCGCCCGCCCACAGGGATCGACCCCATGCAGCGGCGGTTTGTCAGCTCGCTGACCATATGGTCATGCATATTGGAAAAAATGACGCCGAGAACATTTTTCATAACAGTATTCTGGCCGACGCGGGCTGTTGTGCCTATGCTCGGATTTACTTCTCCCGCTATGGATGCCCCACTCATCGCGGGCACCCCGGCCTTGTCCCCCTTCCTGAAAATCTGTAATGTCGTATTGGAACAGTGCGGCAGTCCTGTCCGCGCTTGCGTTTGCAGGGCCTGTCAAACCCTACGCATCCGGCAAATCGGCTTCAATCATGGCCTTTGCGGGAACAACCGCTCCCTTGCCCACGGTGATGCCATCCGCGATAACTGCCACACCCCAGTTTTCCTTGTCCGGGGTATCCTCGGGCCGCTGCCCAATGACAGCGTTCTCTTCTATTACACAATTCTCCGCCACAATGGCGTACTGCACCACCGCGCCCTTTTTCACCACAGTTCCCGGCATGATGATGGAGTCGCGGACAACCGCTCCCTCCTCCACAATTACGCTGGGGAACAGCACCGAAAAGTCGATGGTTCCGTCCACCTCCGTGCCCTCCGAGATAATGGAGTTCTGCACCATGGCGTTGGGCCCCACATATTGGGGCGGCCGTACCGGATTCCGGGCATAAATCTTCCAGTCGCTGTCCGTCAAATCCAGGGGGACAGAGGGATCCAGCAAATCCATATTGGCCTCCCAGAGGCTGTCTATGGTGCCCACATCCTTCCAGTAGCCGTTAAAGGTATAGGCGAACAACCGCAGATCATTCTCCAGCATGGAGGGGATGATGTTCTTTCCAAAGTCCTTGGCGGAAATGATGTCGTTGTCGTCATCCTGAAGATATTTGCGCAAAACATCGGTGGAGAAGATGTAGATGCCCATCGAGGCCAGCGTACTCTTAGGCTCCGGGGGCTTCTCCTCAAACTCATAAATCCGGCCGTCCTCCTGGGTGTTCATAATGCCAAAGCGAGGCGCTTCCTCCCGGGGGACATTGATAACCGCGATGGTACAGTCGGCATTGTTGGCGATATGGGCATCCAGCATGCTGGCATAATCCATCTTGTAGATGTGGTCGCCTCCCAGTATCAGCACATAGTCCGGGTCATAGCGGTTGATAAACTGTATGTTCTGGTAGATGGCGTTGGCCGTGCCTGTGTACCAGTCAGAGCCGGAACTCTTCTGGTACGGCGGCAGCACAAACACGCCTCCGTGGGTGCGATCCAAATCCCACGGCTGCCCGTTGCCGATGTATTCGTTCAAAATCAGGGGCTGATATTGGGTAAGTACGCCAACAGTGTCGATACCGGAGTTGACACAGTTGGAAAGGGGGAAATCGATGATGCGGTATTTGCCGCCAAAGGGAACAGCCGGCTTGGCAAGCCTCTGCGTCAGGCAATACAGCCTGGATCCCTGGCCACCCGCCAGGATCATCGCGATCATTTTTTTCTTTTTTATCATTGTGTTTCATGCCCTTTCCAAAATGTTATGCATTGATGTCCCCCGCCGCCCATCCGGTTTCCGG
>JAJDGX010000182.1 GCA_030265885.1 Ruminococcaceae bacterium OttesenSCG-928-L11
GGCTCCCATCAAAACACAAACGGAGGACACCAAAATGAAGCTGTACAACACGCTCACCCGCAAAAAAGAGGAATTCATCCCGCTGGACGGCAACAAGGTCAAGCTGTACGCCTGTGGCCCCACGGTGTACAACTACATCCACATTGGCAATGCCCGCCCCATCTGCGTGTTCGACACGCTGCGGCGGTACATGGAATTTCGCGGCTACGACGTGACGTTTGTGCAGAACTTCACGGACGTAGACGACAAAATCATCAAAAAAGCCAATGAAGAGGGCGTAGACTCCTCCGACATCGCCGCCCGTTACATGGCCGAGTACGAGACCGACGCCAAGGGCCTTGGCATCCGCCCTGCTGACATCCACCCCAAGGCCACAGAGGCCATGTCCGACATCATCGCCATTGTCGAGGCACTGGTGGAAAAGGGCTATGCCTACGAAACCAACGGCGACGTCTACTTCCGCTCCCGCAGGTTCAAGGAGTACGGCAAGCTGTCCCACCAGCCTCTGGACGACCTGGAGTCCGGCAGCCGCATCGAGGTCGGCGACATCAAGGAGGATCCCCTGGACTTTGCCGTGTGGAAAGCCGCCAAGCCCGGCGAGCCCTACTGGGAGTCCCCCTGGGGCAACGGCCGTCCCGGCTGGCACATCGAGTGCTCCGCCATGGTAAAAAAGCACCTGGGCGACACCATTGACATCCACTGCGGCGGGCAGGATCTCATCTTCCCCCACCACGAAAATGAAATCGCCCAAAGCGAATGCGCCAACGACAAGGAATACGTCCGCTACTGGCTGCACAACGGCTACATCAACGTGGACAACCGCAAGATGTCCAAGTCCCTGGGCAACTTCTTTACCGTGCGGGATGTGGCAGAAAAATACGGCTACGAGCCCATCAAATACCTGATGCTCCAGGCCCACTACCGCAGCCCCATCAACTATAGTCTGGAGATCATCGAGCAGTGCGCCTCCGCCCTGGAGCGCCTCCACACCTGCCGCGACAATCTGGACTATGCCCTGGCCCACGCCGACAATGCCGCCACCGACAGCTCCGCCCCCTTCCTCGCCTCCCTGGAGGGCTTCCGGGAGCAGTTCATCACCGCCATGGACGACGACCTGAACACCGCCGACGGCATCGCCGCCCTGTTTGATCTGGTCAAGGCCTGCAACATCCACTTTACCGACCCCAAGCCGGAGGCCGACTGCAAGGCGGCCATCGCCCTCTTCGACGAGCTGGCCGATATTCTGGGCCTTCTCTACAATCGGGGCCAGGCCGATGACCTGGACAGCGAGATCCAGGCCCTCATCGACGAGCGGCAGGACGCCCGCAAAAACCGGGATTTCGCCCGGGCCGACGCCATCCGCGACCAGCTGTCCGCCCGAGGAATTGTGCTGGAGGATACCCCCCAAGGCGTAAAATACCATTTTCGCAAGGATTGACAAGCTATTTTTATGCGGATTCGTGAATTGTAATTTACCGTCGCTTCCTGTATAATGAAATTACGTAGTAGGCGGAGCCTGCGGTACATTTAGAATGGGGTTTCACCCCAAACCCCACCAAAGGGGGTGACCCCCTTTGGAATCCCGCAAGTCACTTCGTGGCTGCCGCCAGGTGCCGGGTGAGAGGGGGACGCAAAACCGGTCAAGACGACGACCGATTTTGCTGTGCGGTAATCGGCGCTTCCCGCCCTTTTATCGCCTTTGCTATCGCATCCGTTCGCTCATTATCGGGGTAAAGCCCGATAAACCGCTCGCTGGCTTGGCGGTTCTGCCGCCTGCCTTGGGGTCGCATCTGTCACAGCAATCGCAGCAGGATTGTCCGCTGTTCCCGTTATCAAATACAGTAAGGGGTGGAAGCTATGACTGGATCTGTAGGTGTATTTCTTTGGCTTATCATTGCCGTCGGACTGTTCGTCGTGGAGGGTATCACCGTACAATTGGTATCCATTTGGTTTGCGGTTGGCGCCATCGTCGCCGTACTGCCCGCCGCACTGGGAGGGCCCTTCTGGCTTCAGCTGGCCGTGTTCCTTCTGTTTTCCATCCTCTTCCTCTTCATCATCCGGCCTGTCGTCAAGGATAAGCTCATCAAAAAACGGCAGCCCACCAACGCCGACATGGTCATCGGCAAAATCGGCGTCGTGCTGGAGGAAATCGACAATATCCGGGAGGTCGGCCGCGTCTCGGCCAACGGCCTCACCTGGTCTGCCCGCTCCGAAACCGGCGAGGTAATTCCCGGGGACGCATCCGTCCTCGTGAAAAAAATCGAGGGCGTCAAGCTGATTGTCGTCCCTTACAAAAATGAAGGGGGAACACATTAATGGGCTACGCCATATTGATCGTTCTGATTATTCTGGTCGCGCTGATTCTGCTCTCCGCCATCCGCATTGTGCCACAGGCCTCGGTCTATGTCATCGAGCGGCTCGGCTCCTACTCCGCCACCTGGGAAAACGGCATCCACTTCAAGGTTCCGCTCATCGACAAGGTCGCCAAGAAAATCAACATCAAGGAGCAGGTGGCCGACTTCAAGCCACAGCCCGTTATCACCAAGGATAACGTAACCATGCAAATCGACACCGTCGTATTCTTCCAGATTACCGACGGCAAGCTGTACGCCTACGGCGTCGACCGGCCCCTCTCCGCCATCGAAAACCTGACCGCCACCACCCTGCGCAACATCGTCGGCGATATGGAGCTGGATCAGACCCTCACCTCCCGCGACGTCATCAACACCAAAATCACCTCCATCCTGGACGTCGCCACCGACAAATGGGGCATCAAGGTCAACCGGGTGGAACTGAAAAACATCCTGCCTCCCCGCGAAATTCAGGATGCCATGGAAAAACAGATGAAGGCCGAGCGGGAACGCCGCGAAGCAATCCTCCGGGCCGAGGGTGAAAAGCGCAGCGCCGTGCTGGTCGCCGAGGGTAACAAGGAATCCCAGATCCTGCGCGCCGAAGCTGAAAAGCAGGCCGCCATCCTCAGCGCCGAAGCCGACAAAGAAGCCCAGGTTCGCCGGGCACAGGGTGAGGCCGAGGCCATCCTGCTGGTGCAAAAAGCCACCGCCGACGGCATCAAGATGCTCAACGAGGCCGCCCCCACCCGCCAGGTGCTCACCCTGGAAAGCTTCAAATCCCTGGAAAAAGTCGCCGACGGCAAGGCCACCAAGATCATTGTCCCCAGCGACATTCAGTCCATGGCCGGGCTGGCCAGCTCCCTCAAGGAGATTGTCGTAGACAAATAGCCAAACAGTCACAACGGAATCGACAGACAAGCAAAAACGATAGCGGAGGTATGCAATGCGGCTGCAATCTGCCGGACTTTCACGCAGTTCCCTGTCGCATTGCATCCTTTTGTAAGGTTGCGGCTTTGCCGCAGCCTTCTTCCTTTTTTACAGCCATCCCACACATCGGTTTCCCCCGCGCAAACGGGGCGCGGAATCCATCTCCCATGCAAGCCACTCCCTCGCTTTTTTGGCTTTGAATGGGCGTTTTATCGCAGTTAATCCATGCGGCATTCCGGTTTTGGACAAGCCCCGGCACCCCGGAATGCGCATTGCATTTAGAATCTCCCCTATGGTTTGGGGACACGCAGAGAGGAGCTCGGTTCAGTATGAAAAAAGTAGCCGTCATTATGGGCAGCGACAGCGATTTTCCTTTGGTAGAGCCCGCAATCAAGCAGCTGAAAAGCCTTGGCATCCCGGTAGAGGTGCATGTAATGAGCGCCCACCGCACCCCCGCCAAAGCCTGTGAATTCGCTGCCAAGGCCCGCACCGACGGGTTTGGCGTCATCATTGCCGCTGCGGGAAAAGCCGCTCACCTGGCCGGTGTGCTGGCCGCACACACCACATTGCCGGTCATTGGCATCCCCATCAAATCCTCTACCCTGGATGGGCTGGATGCCCTGCTGTCCACCGTGCAGATGCCCTCCGGCATTCCGGTTGCCACTGTGGCGATTGACGGCGCCGAAAATGCCGCCATCCTGGCCGCACAAATTCTCGGCGTCCACGACGAGAGCCTCGCCGCTATTTTGCTTCAAATGAAAAGTGAAATGGAGCGAAAAGTAGGCGAAAAAGACGCCGCCATTCAAGAAAAAGTGTAGATTTTCCCCCTTTT
>JAJDGX010000183.1 GCA_030265885.1 Ruminococcaceae bacterium OttesenSCG-928-L11
ATTGTGTCGATACATTTATTGGCGCGTTTCAGCGCCTGTCTGCGGCGGCTTCCCCGGATGTGCCGGAGTTGACGCCGGAGCCTGCCTCCATCGCCGAACTTCGCGGCCTGCTCTCAAAACAGCGGGCGGAATCGGACGCGACGACACAGTCCCTGCTTGCCGGATTACCGGAAGCATTGACCCGTTTGTCCGCGGAGGAACTGGACGCCCAAAGCCGCGACACGGCCGCCTCCATCGCGAAATTGGAGGAAGCTGTCGCGATTCTCTCGGCGGACAGCCAGACCGGGCTCCCCGCCCCGGACGAAGCGGCCCTTCCCGCCCAGAAGCGGGAGCGGGAGGAACAGGCAACGGCCTTGGCCGCCCGCATTCGGCAAATCGAAGCCGATTACATTCGCCGCAAGGGCGAATTTGACACACTGACCACCGAGCTCTCCGCCTCCCTGACCCATCAGGCCGACCTGGAAAAGCGATTCCGCGAGGCCAAGGAGCGGTTCCGCGCCGCTCTGGAGCCCTCGGGCTTTCCCTCCTACGGGGAATACGCCGCCTACAAGGCGCGAACGGGGGAGGCCGAGCAGCTGCGCCACACCGTCACAGCCTACGACAGGCAGCTTGCTCAGCTGCAAACCCAGACCGACCTGCTGGCCGGCGAGGTCAAGGACGCCCAGCGGGCGGACATCCCCGCCATGGAGGCCCGCCTGGAGACCCTGACCAAGCAGCTGGCCGCCTTTCGGGAGGCCCACCGGGAGCTCCACACCCAAATCGCCATGTCGGGCCGGCAGCTGGAACTGCTGGAGGCCCTGCACCGGGAATCGGGGGAGCTTGGCGAGCGGTATGCCGCCTTTCAGGAGCTCTCACAGCTGGCCCGGGGCACTCGTTCCCCCCACATCTCCTTTGAACGCTACATTCTGGCCGCGTACTTCGAGGACATTTTGCAGGTAGCCAACATCCATCTGCGGCGGATGACCAACCTCCGCTACAGCCTCAAGCGGCGGGAGGAAGCCTCTCGAGGCACCTCCGGCCTGGATATGGACGTTGTGGACATGCACACCGGCACCCGCCGCAGCGTCTCCACCCTGTCCGGCGGCGAGGGCTTCAAGGCCTCTCTGGCTCTGGCTCTGGGCTTGTCCGACGTGGTGCAGATGCACGCGGGCGCCGTCTCCATCGACACCATGTTTATCGACGAGGGCTTCGGCTCCCTGGACGAAAAATCCCTGGACAGCGTCGTCGAAACCCTGATATCCCTACAAAGCATAGGGAGAACCGTCGGAATCATCTCCCATGTGCAGAGTCTCAACATGCACATTCCCGCAAAATTAGAGGTTTCACGGGAAGGGACTGGAAGTACGGCAAAATTTGTGATACACTGATAACGATAAAAGTCGGATTTTGCATCTGTATCCGGATGCATATCCGCACACTCTTACAGGAAAGGAGGAGCAGCACTTGGATAATCCCCTGGAATCCAACGGGATGCCGAATGAGGCATCTGTGGATTATCTTTCGTCCGAACCGCCTGTTTCTCCTGTTTTGACAGAAGAGGAGTTCATGGGCCCCCTGCCGGATTCGGACACCACCATCACCCAGATTCTGCCCTCCACCCCGCCGGATTCAGACCCGGAACCCGCCGAGCCGCAAAAGCCGGCCAAGGGAAAAAAGGGCAAAAAGAAACCCGGCAAACCCAAAAAGAAAAAATCGGGCAAATCCCTGGGCGAGACCATTAAGGGAGTTCTCTTTAAATATAAGATAAGCATCCGCAAAAACGAGGACACCGCCGAGGCGGATGCCTCCCAGCCGGAGGAGACTCCCGCAGAGGACACCCCTGCACCAAAGGCGAAGAAGGAAAAAGCCCCCAAGCCCAAGAAGCCCGCACCCAAAAAGAAAAAACCCGCCGCCAAAAAGAAGCCCAAGCCCAAACCCAAAAAGCCCGCCAAGGACGGCGAGGAAGGCGAAAAGAAGGGCAAGCTGGGGCTGATACTCGGCATTGCGGGCGGCGCTGTGGCCGTGGGTGGAGGCATTCTGGCAGCGGTGCTGATTATGGGCGGCTCCGGCCCCACTCCCCAGGAGATTCTGGAGCAGGCCGCCGTGTATTACTCCGAAGCCAACTACGCCGACGCCGGCGAGGCCTACATGCAGCTGCTGGACGACCAGGAAAACCTGGACACCGAAATTTTGGTGGAGGCATACCTGGGCCTGTCGGATGTGCAGATGATGGAGGATGTGGACACCGGCCTGGAAACCGCCATCGCCACACTGGAAACCGGCTACGCCTACACCGAGGATCCCCGCATTCAGGAGCGAATCGATTCCCTGACGCCGGAGGAGGAGCCCGAGGAGCCGCCGGAGGACGAGGCCATCGTCTTTGTGGACGAAGCCTTTGAGCGAATGGTTCGCATGGCCCTGAACATCCCGGCACCCCAGCCCATCCGCCGCGCCGATACCCTGCAGGTGAAATCGCTCAAAATTGTCGGCGGCACCCACGCCGTCTCCAACAATTCCCTCAACGCCCGCAACAGCACCCAGGGCTACACCATCGACGATGTGCTGTACACCGAGCGTGGCGCCATCACCTCCCTGCAGGATGTGGCAAACTTCCCCAACCTGACCAAGCTGGTGGTTTGCTACAATCAGATCAGCGACATCAGCGGCATCGAAAACCTGACCAAGCTGGATACCCTGGGCCTCTATTTCAACGAAATTTCCGACCTCACGCCGTTGTCCACGCTGCCCAGCCTGAAATTCCTGTATCTGTACAACAATCACATATCCAGTCTGGAGCCGGTAGCCAACCTGAATACGCTGGAAGAATTGTGGGTGCAAAACAACGATATCACGGATTTGACCCCTGTTCAGAGTCTGCAAAGGCTGCGGGAGCTGGTGGTCAAGGACAACAGCATATCCGATATTTCTGCCATTAAGGGACTGCCTGATCTTGCTTTCTTTCATGCGGACAACAATCGCATCAGCGATATTTCCGCGATAGCAGACACGCCGTCCCTTACTGACGTTTCCCTGGTAAATAACCCAATTGTCGATATGTCGCCTGCCGCCAACGTGAAAAACGTCAATCGGTTTCCGTATTGAGGCGGGGGGCTTTGGCAGTGGCATGTGATAGAGAAAGCGGCGAGGAGTGCTCCTGGCCGTTTTTTGATCCTTTTTCCCTGGGCCTTGGGGGTGGCTTGGGCTGTGGCACAGCCTTGTCGCTCACGCCGCGGCCGGGGACGGAGCTGTGCTAAAGGGGCGCACTGTCCGCAGTGGCTCGGTGGTGACCTGGGTTCCCTCCATATCCTCCAGGTACAGGATGGTGTATTCCTTGGCCAGGGCCTCGGGATCACCCAGTTTTTCCGCCAGCGCCTGCTCGCCTTCGCCATTTTCCCTGCCCTCGTCGAAATGGCGGCGGATGTCGTCCTCTATTTCCTGTATCCTCTGGCTGGGCAGGGATGCAATTCCAGCAAGAAGTCTGCTTAAAAACTCGTGTTGTGTGACAGGCGTTGCCGCATGCTCCATTTCAGGCAATTTCCTCGCTCCCCTCTCCTTCAATAATCCGTTCGACGCTGCCGGTAAAGCTTCTCCACTGTTCCAGCAGCTGTGTGTAGCGTTCTTGTCCTTCCGCTGTCAGGGTGTAGTATTTTCTGGGCGGGCCTTCTGTGGATTCCCGCAGATAGGTCTGCAGGGAGCCGTCGTCTCGCAGCCGCTTTAGAAGCGGATACACCGTACCCTCCGAAATATCAATGTGCCTTGACACTGTGCTTGCCAGTTCGAATCCGTAGCAGTCCTTTCTAGAAAGTACGGCCATCACACAAAGATCCAGCGCGCCTTTCTTAAACTGGACATTCATTTCCCGCGGACACCTCCTCACCGCTGCAGGCACCCGGGCATCGCCCGGATTCCCCGCTGTCTCGCCGGTACTAGATATAATATAGTACCTTACATAGTCAATATCAAATAAAGGACGGTGTAAATCACATTAAAATTCTTTTAATTTTTGAGATCGCCCGAAAGCACCCCAACCACACAAAGCCCCCGGCGGCACAGGCACAAGAC
>JAJDGX010000184.1 GCA_030265885.1 Ruminococcaceae bacterium OttesenSCG-928-L11
CTATCCCTTTCGGCGGCTTTCCTTCATCTGGCCGGGGGTTTGTCCGGTGAAGCTTTTGAAGATCTTGATGAAATAGTGGGTGTTGTGGAAGCCCACGGCCTCGGCAATTTCGTAGACTTTGCTGTCGGTTTGCTCCACCAGGGCCACCGCTTTTTCGATGCGGATCTGATTGACATAGTTGACAAAGCTGGTGTCGAAGTGTTCCTTGATAAGGCGGCTGATCTGGGTCTTGCCGACGCCGGTTTGCTCGGCGATGATGTCCAGGGACAGTTCCTCGCCGTAGTGGGCGTGGATGTAGTCGGAGACGGCGGACAGCCTGCTGTTGGCGACTGCGCTGCGCTTGGCGGAGATGCTGTCGCACAGGGCCGCGATGCTGGCCTCCAGGTGGGCGATGTTTTCCTCTCGGCCCGGGACGGAGGCCAGCATCATGCAAAAATCCGCGTAGGAGCCGACTCCCGCAAGAACCTCGCTTTCCTTCAGCTCAAACTCGATGAGGAACCGCATGATGAGGGACAGGATCTGAAAAAAGAAAAACTGGGGGCCGTTGTGGCCGCCTTCCCGGTGCCGCGCCAGAAAATCCCGGTACAACTCCCGCAGATAGGCCACCGCGGCCTCGCCGTTGCCCAGGAGGATCCACTTGGACAGGGCGTCCTCCTGGCGAAGGGAAATGCCCGGCTGCACCGGGTTGCGGTTGTAGGGGGAATAGGAGGCCACTCCCACCGTCAGCCCGCTGAGACGGATGGCGGTGACGGACTGGACGTACAGCTTGTGGATATCCAGAACCGAGCCGCAGGTTCCGCTGATGCCTGCCACCAGCTCAAATTTCAGGTGCTGCTTCAGGGAATCGGTGATGCGCTCCGCCGCCTGTTCCACCGTTTGCTCGGCGCTTTGGGCCGCCGTACCGTCGGCAAAGCGGAATACCAGGGCGAAGCGGCTGTTTTCCATGGAGGTGTAATGAACCTGGCCGTATTGCTCCCCTATCTCCTTTGCCACGTTTTCAAAGGCGAACTCCCACATCGCCCACTCGTTGACCGGGATGGTCTGCACAAGGGTTTCGTACCGGCTCAGTTCAAACACGACGGTGACAAAAACGCCCTCTCTCTCGCAGCCGATTTCGGCCAGGTACTCCTCCGCCTCCTGCTCCTGGTAGATGTTGCGGGTGAGCAGATTGCAGAGGAATTGGCGGCGCATGTAGACCCGGCCCGCCTCCATATGGGCCTTTAGTTCGGCGTTTTCCTCCACGGATTTGCTCATGTACTCCCGGATGGCGTCCACCTCGTTGCGCCCCCGGGAAAGGGAAAAGGCGCCCATCAGTTCCTCCAGGGGCCGGTACATTCGCTTGGAGATGACAAAGGCAGACGCGATGCCCACCGCAAACAGTGCCAGGGATATGGCAAGCAAAATGTAAAGCGGCTGGCGCAAATTCGCCTCAAACCGCGCATAGTCCAATTCGGACAGATAAATCCAGTTGTATTGGGGGGACGCGCGATAGCTTACCAGCAGCTTTTGGCCGTCCGCCTCTGTCATAAAGCGGCCCTGGGCTCGGCTGAGTATGGCGTCCTGATATGCCTGCAGATGGGGGATTTCCGCCAGATTCATAAAGTGATAGGCCCGGTCGGTGGAGATGAACACCATGCCGCTTTCATCCGCGATGCGAAAGCGGCTGTCCCGGCCGTTTTCCACATTGCTGACCACATGCTCGAAAAAGCGGGAGGCATCCAGGTTGATGATATAGGTCGCCATGGGCTCGGCGGCGCGAAAGGGGTACTGGATGACAATGGGGATGATCTCCTTTTCGCCCCCGGTCAGGGTAGGCATTTTTCTGGCGGGAAGGATGTACAACTCCTTTTCCGGATCCAGGGACGACACCCAGCCGGAATCGTAGAAATCGTCGTAGTCAAAGCTGATTCCGTCGGAGAGGTAGATGGTCTGGAGGTTGCGGTCAAAGTAATAGACGTTGACGATGTAATCGGAAAAGGCGGTGATGTTCCGCAGCTGGGAGAACACCCGCGCCACATAGCCTCCGGCCTCCTGCTCCAAAAACAGGCTGTTGTCGTTGAGGTACAGCAGGATGGTGTCGATGGTGTTTTCCAAAAAAATCTCGTAGGAGGCCGTGGTGTTTTGCATCATGGCCTCGTTGCTGTCCTGCATTTCAATTTCCATGTATTTGCTGGTTGTGGCGTAATAAAATACGCCGCCCACAAACACCACAAAAAATGTCAGGGCGGCGATTAGCAATATCATCTGTATGCGAATACTTTTGTCTCTCACCGCAATATTTCTCCTGTTAGGGGTTTATACCAGCCGCTGGTAGACCGCGTTGATATCCGCCGCTACCTCGCTGCGGGCTGCCAGGCCCTCCCGGATGTACTGCTCAAAGGTCTCCCGGTCGATTTCGCCGGCCACATAGGCCAGTTCCTTGTTGCGCAGGTTTTCGGTAAAGAAGGGATTTTCCAGCAGAAACCGGTTGTATACCTGGGAATGGCTTCTGCTGAACGACACCGGGTTGGTGATGAGCAGCGCCCCCTTGCGCCAGTAATAGTTGACCCGCTGGATTTCCTCCGCGTTGGATCCCGACAAAACAGAGGCGCCCCCGGATAGCTGTCGGACACCCCGAACAGTTCCTGCTCGGCCAGCCGCTTTTGCTCCTCTGTGCGGTTGACAATGAGGCGGTTTTCGTCGTAGCTCTCGTAGTGGACACCGGGAACGCCCAGATTAGCAAACAATATTTGCTCCTGGGAGTTCATGGCGTCGAGAAAATACAGCGCGGTGTCGTAATCTGCCGAGGCCGTGATGACAAACACCGCGTTTTCCCCGTATAATCCCCCGGCACCGTTGTAGCCGTACCGCTCCGAGTGGAAGTTCCAGACCCGGCCCTCCCGGTCGGCGGCGGGCAAGATCCAGGCGGTTTCCGCCGTCGGCACATGGATTTGCAGCTGGCGCTCCAGCTCCAGGGCATTGGAGGAATAGGTGCCCACCATTCCGGTTTTGCCCAGAATGAACTTGTTTTCCGCGTTTTGGATGCTGTTGGAATCGGGATCCAGCAGACCGTCGCCGTGCAGCTCCGCCGCGAAATCCATAAAGGCCATGTAGCCCTGCTGGGCCTCCCGCAGGACGATTTCCCCCTTCCGCTCGGCGGGGTCGGGGTGAAGGGTGTTCCACATCGAATCCATCTGAAAGGCGCCCCCAAAGACGCCCCCCAGATGGGAAAGCCGCCAGGAGATCATGCCGTATGTGTCGTCTTTTCCGTTGTTGTCCGGGTCGTTTCGCGCAAAGGCCTCCAGCACCTGGCGGTATTCCTCCAGAGTGCGGGGCGCGGACAGGCCAAGGGCCTTCAGCCAGTCGGTGCGGATGAGGCAGCCGTAGTAATCGCCTGCCGTTCTGCCGGGAACACCGTACACGGAGTCGTCCCCCATCACCTTCATAATGGACAGGTGGGCTTTGGGGATGTTCTGGGTCAGATTGGGGGCATCCTCCAGGCGGATGGGTACAATGCGCCCGGCGGCGGCCCAGGCGTGGAGGGTGGTCTCCCCGTTCCAGTTCAGCTGCACCACATCGGGCATGACGCCGGACAGCATCATGATCTCAAGGCGCTCGGGGTAGCTGGAATAGGAGACGGTTTCCAGGGTGATGTCCAGCCGGAGCCGCCGCTCCAGTTCCTCCAGATATTGGTTGCCCTCCAGCCGAAAGCCGTCCCGCACCCGCAGCATGATGCTCAGAGGGCGAGGGGCGGCTTCCACCGTGTCCCTCTGTGTGCCGGTGCAGCCGACCAGACAAATCGCGCAAAAAAATACCAGCACGGCAACGCCCGCCGCCGTCCCCCCGCCCTTGCGGGAATGTCTCAAACGAACCCCTCCTACAGCTATTTTACCACTCTTGTATTATGTCACAAGCGGTGCCGGTTTGCCATACCAAAATATTGCACGTTTTTGTGCTATACCCGATTTTCCGCTTGCTGGCGCGCTTTTCTATGGAAAAATCGCGGCGGGATCTTTGCTATTTTCTTTTTGGCGATTCTGGTGCATCATAG
>JAJDGX010000185.1 GCA_030265885.1 Ruminococcaceae bacterium OttesenSCG-928-L11
TACGAACAGATATAGCAGGCTGTGTCAAGGCCGCCGACCCGGGTATGGGGCCGGCGGCCTTGGTGCGCGATTGCGGTCTGTTCATTTGTCTGAAATCGTGGTATACTAATACCGACCTTTGTCTTTTTTCCAAGCAAAGATTGACATAAACCAAATTAGCAAATCGCAGCCTATGGCATTTTGCCGCAATGTCGGCTGACATTGCGGATTTCATATCGATAAGGGGACAACTGAATGGACGACAACATTGCACGCATTTCCTATGAGGGAAAAGAAATTCTGCTGGTGGCAACCGCTCATGTATCCCAGGAGAGCGTGGAACTGGTGAAGCGAGTGATTGAGGAGGAGCGGCCGGACAGCGTTTGCATTGAGCTGGACGAGGGCCGCTACAACAACATACAGAATCCCAAGGCGTGGATGGATTTGCCAAAATCCCCTGCGCCGACTACAAATTTTCACACCCACACCTTCCGCTGCAAGCACGCAGAGGGCGATGTGATGGATTATGTAAAGGCAGCCTCGGAGGTTGGCATTACCCATCTGGGATTTGCCGATCACACACCCTTGACCGACCGCTGGATGCACATGATCCGCATGGAGGTGGAGGATCTGCCCGGCTATGTCGCCGCCCTGCGAGAGGCTGTGGACAACCCCTACGGCGTCATGGTTTACGGCGGCATGGAATGCGACTACAAGCCGGAATATGAGGCATATTTCCGGGACGAGCTTCTGGGCAATTGCCGGCTGGATTATCTGGTAGGGAGCGTTCACGCGTTTCCCTGGCAGGGTGATTACACCTGGATTCATCCCGGTGTGGATCTGGACGCCGCCCAGCTAAAGGCCTATGCGGAGCACGTGGCAAAGGCCATTGCATCCGGGCTGTTTGCCTTTATCGCCCATCCCGATCTGTTCAATCAGGGGCTGCGCAAATGGAACCCGGAAGTGCGGGCCTGCATTCGGGATATTCTGGCGGCTGCAGAGGCATATCAGGTGCCGCTGGAAATCAATCCCAGTGGCTATGCAAAGGCCCGCCAGTCGCCCGAAGTCTATCTTCCCTGCACCCATCTGCTGGATCAGTTCTGGGAGGAGGCGGCCGGCTTCAATGTCACTGTGCTGGTCAACTCCGACGCCCACAAGCCCAGCGCTCTGACCACTGACCTGCAGGCAGGCTATAAAACCATGCACAAGTACGGACTGAAGGAGGCTACCCTTCCTTTTGTACGGCAGTAACCGTCTATAACAATATGAACGGAGGAATTGCATGTTAGGAATCGTCTCCACCAAATTTGGACAGTTGAAGGGCGTTTGCAAGCAGGATTATACCGTTTTCCGGGGGGTTCCCTATGCCAAGCCTCCTGTGGGGGATCTGCGCTGGAAGGCGCCGGTGGAACCGGATTGCTGGGATGGCGTGCGACAGGCGGATCGCTTCGGTACCCGCTGCATGTCCACTGTGCAGGAGCCCGGTGCCTTTTATTACAAGGAGTTTTTTGCCGATGAGGACTATATCCCCGCCATGTCGGAGGATGGACTGTATCTGAACGTGTGGACTCCTGCGGAATCCGGTGAGGAGCGGCTGCCGGTGGCGTTTTGGATTCACGGCGGTGCATTCAGCGGCGGGTTTGGCACCGAGCTGGAATTTGACGGCGAGGCCTTTTGCCGCCAAGGGGTAATTCTGGTCACCATTAACTATCGACTGGGCGCGCTGGGCTTTCTGGCTCACCCGGAATTGTCCGCGGAGGATCCTGACGGGCATTCCGGCAACTACGGCATTTTGGATCAGATTGCCGCCCTGAAATGGGTGTATGAAAACATCGCCGCCTTTGGAGGCGACCCCGGCCGCATTACCGTATTCGGCCAATCTGCCGGGGCTATGAGCGTGCAGACGCTGGTGTCCTCGCCCCTGACACGGGGCATGATTGCCGGGGCCATTCTGCAAAGCGGCGGCGGGTATCAATCCCTGAGCCGGGATGTTACATTAAAGGAAATGCAGGAAATCGGCGCCGGCTTTCTGGCCCATTGCGGGGTGTCGTCCGTCCGGGAACTGCGTGAGATGGATAGCGAGACCATCAGCCGTTTCTCCAACGAATACTTCGTCGAGTGCGCCAGGAAGGGGATCGGCGGACTGCCCTTTGTACCCTGCATCGACGGTTATGTCCTGCACAGCGGGTACAATGCCGCCATTGAATCGGGAGACATCGCCGACATCCCCTATATGCTTGGCTCCACCAAAAACGACGTCGGCGCCACGCCGGAAAACCCGGAGACAGGCCCCGGCTCCATGCTGTATGAAGGCTGTATCAACTGGAGCCGCTACCTGGAGAAGCTGGGCCGCGCCCCCGCCCATGTGTACTGGTTTACCCGAGCACCATTGGGCGATGACGCCGGCGCCTTCCACTCCGCCGAACTGTGGTATGTGTTCGGCACCCTGCACCGCAGCTGGCGCCCCAAAACCGAGGCGGACTATGCCCTTTCCCGGCAGATGGTGGCACATTGGTGCAGCTTTGTAAAAACCGGCAACCCCAACGGCGACAGTCTGCCGCAGTGGAAGCCCTGCACCGAGCAGGATCCCTTTGTGCTGGAGCTTTCGTAACTCTCTATTTTCGTTTGAGGCCATGCCATATCAGACTCTGACAAAACCCGGATTAAGCCGCACTATCGCTTAATCCGGGGAGGCTTTTGTCCGGGTTTGGTGTGCGGCAGGGTGAGGAGGCATTTTGGAACATTTTCTCAGCATGGTAACCATTCAGGGAACCCTGTTTCTCTATCTGCTCATCGGATATCTGGCCCGAAAATGGAACATCATCCGGGAAGCGGCCGTGGACAGCTTCATCGACTTTCTGTTGAAAATTGCTCTGCCCTGCATGATCTTCAACTCCTTTCGCATTGAACTGACGCCGGAGCGAATGCGGTCGGGCCTGTTTTGCCTGATTGCCAGCTTTGCCGTGTGCTTTGTCTCCTGGCTGCTGGGCAAGATTCTCTACCGCCGCTCCCCTTTTTCCGAGCGATGCATTCTGCAATATGCCACCATGATAAGCAACGCGGGCTTTGCGGGGCTGCCTTTGGTGGAGAGTGCCTTTGGCGCTCAGGCGCTGTTTTACGCGTCCATCTTCCTCATTCCCATCCGTATTTTTATGTGGACGGCGGGGATTTCCCTTTTCACCGACAAATCGTTGCGCTACAAGGTCAAAAGTGTTGTGACAAACCCCGCCATTATCGCGGTGCTGCTGGGGCTTGTCTGGATGGCCTTCAAGCTGCCTCTTCCCCCTGTCCTGGCAACGGCTGTCACCACCATTGGGGGCACCACCTCCTCGTTGTCCATTATAGTTGTCGGCGTTATACTGGCGGGCGTGGACTGGAAAACCATACTGAATCCCACCGTTTTTTACTATTCCGCCATCCGTCTGCTTGTATTGCCGGGCCTGCTGCTGGTCATACTCAAGGGAATGCGGGTGTCCGTGGACATCATCGCCCCCTGTGTTGTGCTGACGGGGATGCCGGCAGGTGCTACGACAGCGCTGCTGGCCCAGAAATATGGTGCCGACGCCAAGTTTGCCTCTCAATGCATCTTTGTGTCGACGCTGCTCTCGCTGCTGACTGTCCCTTTGCTGACTTTTTTCATCGGTTCTTAAAATATGACATGCAGTTGTCTCATTTGAGGCGGTATGATAGACACATCCCACAGAGACCGGTCAACAATGCCGGTTTCTCTGAACGAAAAGGAGATGTGTCAATATGAATGCACCCGCTGATATGAAATTTTGCCAAAGCTGCGCCATGCCCCTGAGCGACGATGTTCTGGGCACTGAAAAAGACGGTTCCAAATCTCAGGAGTATTGCCAATACTGCTATAAAGACGGCGCCTTCGTCGCCGACTGCACCATGGAGCAGATGATCGAAATCTGTGTGCCCTTTACCGTGGAGGCCCATCCTGAAATGAGCGCGGAGCAGGTTCGGGCGGACATGCAGCAGTATTTCCCCCAGCTGAAGCGCTGGAAGCAGGCGTAATACTATGGGC
>JAJDGX010000194.1 GCA_030265885.1 Ruminococcaceae bacterium OttesenSCG-928-L11
AAATCCTTTGCTTTGGGCTTATCTGAACGCAGGGTAACGGCATACAGGCCGCTTTCATTGACGGCGTACATCTGGCGGTTCTGTCCACCTGACACGAGTTTAACTCGGGTCAGCTCATCGCTGTCCAAACGCTCGGCAATTCTGCTTGTGTCGGTCAGCCCGAGGGCATCGCCCACATCTTTCAGAATCCACCACGGAAGGCCGTCTATTTCCACCACACGGATTTTTCCGAAGTCCACGTTTTCAAAAATGCAGATTTTGCTATTCATTGTGAAACCCTCCCTTAAATAGCGAAAGCCGCCTTGTCAGGGCGGCTTGTTCGTGATTGTTCCTTATTCAGTTGTAAAACAGCTTTCAGCGTATCGTTGTAGTCCTTGCCGATGGGCGGCGGTACAACCGATATTTTCAGGTGAGAAAAGCGGTTATCGCTCAAAAGCTCAGATATTATGCGGTTTGTGGCGTTTTGCCCTGCCTTGTCATTATCAAGGCAAAGCTGAACGCTTTTGATTTCGGGGAGCTGTTCCAGAAAACCCATAAGCGCCAGAGAGCTAACGCCGCCGAGGGATAAACGGTAGCCGTCCCACCGGCTATTACCGATTTCATGAATTGAAGCATGGGAAAGCGCGTCTATGGGCGCTTCCAATACGGTGAGATTGTGGCTGTCAGGGTCTTTCGGCGGCAGAACGAAACCAAACCGCTTATCCGAGCCGAACACATCTTTTTTGTAATCGTCCGATATGCCACGCTCACAGGCAAACTTGGGGTTATCTTTTCCGTAGCCCACAAACACACAGTTATGTGATTTCGCTGCTTCATACAGCAGGCCCTTTTCAATGCACCGCCTGATAACGCCGTTTTCAATCCCGCGTCCTCGCAGATAGGCGATTACCTTATCATTGTTGACATTGTCAGGCGGCAGGGTGAAAGGTTTGGGCGGTTTATCCCGCAAAGCCTTTGGCGGCGGTTTCGGTGGGGTGAGTATGACCGCGCCGCCTGTTAGGTGATTGACCGCATCGGGGAAGTCCAGCCCGCGAACCTTTACGAGAAAATCCAGAGCATTATAGCCCCCGAACCCTCGGGAAAACCAGTTCCACCGCCCATTGCTGATTTTCAGGCTGTCATGCTCCACAAGGCAGTATTCATTCGGCCCGCTTTTGCGTATGGAGTGAGGTTCGTGGGTTTGCAAATATGTGAGCAAGTCAACGCTCCGTGCCTGTTCAAGCTGCTCCGGCGGTATCAGTGGCATTGTCACGCTCCTTGTCAGGCTTTACCTTTAGGCATTTGCCGTCACTGGTCATGCACTTGAAGCCTGCTCCGGCAAAGGCGCAGCCGTAGCACTCGGCTTTGAAGCCCTTATCATAAATGGAAGCCCCATGAAATTGGGGCTGTACCTTGCGGTTGTTTTTTCTCGGCATAGAAAACCTCCCTGATAATGAATTGGAATCCGTGCGCCCAAAGAACGTGCGCACGGCATGAAATACGCACTCAGCCGGTGCGTTTAACTGCCGTATAAATCGTGGTTGACCTCGGCTCTGTAAAAGGTGTCCATCGTAGTCGGTGCGTTGTAAAGCGTAGCAAGCAGATACTTCCGCACGTTTCGGACTTTCGTGGTGTTCCTGTCGATACAGTCAAAGGCATATTCAATGTGACTGCTGCTCAGTTTCAGAAAGCGGCTTTTGACAACCTCTTTCGGGTAATCATCACCCGAGATGGTGATGTACTCACGCTTGGAGCAGACCGTATCAAGCATTAGCTCAATAAGTTCATCCATGCGCTCCCTGCCGTATCGGTCGCTAAGAATGTCGTACTCGATGTTGTCCTCAATCAATTCACGATATGAATTTATTTCACTCATCCCATCCCTATCCAATCCATAAGGGGAGGAATGGGAAGCCTGTTCGCCCTGCTGCCGATAGGATTGGATAGGATTGTTCTTGCTAAGATTTTTTTTATTAAACTCAAGATTATTAAGTTCATTCTTATTAGCGTTTGCTTTCGGGAAGTCTGTACCTCCGCTATAAGGAAGTCTTGACTTCCCATTATCGGAAGTCTGGTGTTCCTCTTTGGGGAAGTCTGGATTCCCCTGTGCATAATCCTGTGGATAACCGCTATCGGGCGGCGGCTGAGTGGGATAGCCGGTATCGTTGATAAACCGTTTGACATAGATGACGGCAGGCCGCCCAAGCCCTTGCTTCACACGCTCAATCAGCCCGATATTGTCAAGCTCCGCCATGAGCTTCACGCCCTTGTTGTGGCCGCAGTTCATGTATTCCTGCAAATCCTCAAGGGTGAAATAGATGAATACTCGGTTCTGTTTATCCAGCCAGCCGTTTTTGAGCGACAGCCCCATGCGGTCGAGCATCAACCCGTAGAGGATTTTGGCGCTGTCCGACATGGCTTTGTAGCGGTTATTGGTGAACAAGGCTTTGGGGAAGCGGTAGAAAGTATATTGCTCCGCTTCGCAGCCGTAATAATAATCATGTGATATTGTCTGCTCATTCATGGCAGTACCTCCTTGTTTGGACACGACAAAAGGCGTTCCCGAGGGAACGCCTTTCAGCAGACAACCACAATCCATGATGAGTGAATTGCGGCTGTCACGGTACTTGTTTTTGAACCTCCTTTGCTTCGAAATCGGTTTTGCACTGTTTTTAGGCAATAAAAAAATAGGCATAAATCGGCGTGAAACCCTTGTTATTAAAGGGTTCTTGCTGATTTATGCCTATTATATCTCAATCATATGTATCGGCCGTAATCGAAAAGTTTTTGTGGCCAAGCCATTCCTGGATTTGCTTCAGCGGGACACCACTGGCAAGCAAAAGACTGGCGCAGCTATGCCGGAGATCATGGAACCTCATTCTGCGAAAGCCGTGGGAAACCATAAACTCGGGAAATGCCCTCGATAAGTAGTCCGGCATAACCCGATTGCCCATTGCGTCGGTATAAATATAGCCCTGATGTGCTTTGTTATAAGATTTTCCGCACAGCCTCCGATTTGCTTTCTGCTGCTCCTGTACTTCAAGAAGCTTCGCACGAAACACGGGGATCAACGGCAAGGTCCGCAAGCTTGCCTCCGACTTGGTTGTATCATCCTCAATCAAGATCCTTTTCCCATCCACAAGAGCTGGAGTCACCGTATGCCCGATGCTGATTGTATTCGCCTCAAAATCTATGGCGTCCCATGATGGCGATATAATAGGACTAAGTTAGAAAACCCGCTCAACACAAGGGTTTCGCTGATTTTGTCCTGAATCAGTAAACAAGCCAAATCGTGTAAAAGACTAAAAATCATGGAAATGGAGGGCAGTTTAGGGTTCAGCAGTATTTCAATATACATCGCCATTGCAAGCGCCTCGTTTTTTAGCGAGGCGCTTTTTCTATTTCCGGGAAAGGAGGACACGCCATGCCGGAACCGGCATACCACGAATATCACTATGGCAGCGAAGCCGAGCAATATACCTTCTACCGCTTGCCCAAGGCGCTCTTTACCGGTAGCCGGTACAAGTGCCTGTCGGACGGCGCCAAGATTCTCTATGGCCTGATGCTAGACCGCATGGCGTTGTCCATGAAAAACGGATGGCTCGACGACCGCAACCGGGTATATATCTTTTTCACCTTGGAGGACGTGCAGGAGTACATGAGTTGCAAGCACGAAAAGGCAGTCAAGATGCTTGCGGAATTGGACACGCAAAAAGGCGTCGGGCTCATTGAGCGCGTGAAGCAGGGCCAGGGCCGCCCCACCATTATCTATGTCAAAAAGTTTATCGGCCCTGACTTCGGGGAATCAGAAGTCAAGACTTCCGAAAAACAGAAGTCTGCACTTCCGAATATGCCGCA
>JAJDGX010000186.1 GCA_030265885.1 Ruminococcaceae bacterium OttesenSCG-928-L11
TCTCCTTGCGGCGGGGCGGAAAATTTGATATGATAAACTATGTCGCGAGTCTGTCCGGGAAACCGGGCAGATCTGTAAGGGTGGTCACGTCACCTTTACGGCCTCCGGGTGTGCAACCACCACGGAGGTTCGCGGCTCTCTCATTTTTTAGAGCCTGTACATAGTTTACCAATTGGGATGAGCAAAGTCAAGATAGAGAAAACAGGCTGGTCTGTGCCAGCCTGTTTTGAGATATGGTGTTATTTCTTAGACAGAATTCCTTCGCTAATGATACTATCCCCTGCCAATTCATGGGTGATTGTTGAGCCTTTGAAAAACTCCGTGATGGCACGTTTGGTCAAGACACCTGTACTGTCCCTTGTTATACTGAATGTGAGAGGAGGAGATGCCATGCAGTACGAAGATTTGATCAGTGAATCACTCAAGCAGATTGAGCGAAATTTGCAGGAACATATCACGATCGATCAACTAGCCGAAACCGCATTCTTATCACGATATTACTATCAGCGGCTATTCCGTAACATCGTTGGTTTGCCGGTTATGGAATACATCAAACACCGTCGCTTGGAATTTGCGGCGCAGGAACTGCGTCACGGCAGTCGAAGCATTCTGGATATCGCGCTTCTGTGCGGATATGGGGCGCACGAAAGTTTTTCGCGAGCCTTTCGTTCAGTGTATGGCGTTTCTCCCAGTACTTATCGGAAAAATTATGAAGAGAGGGGTATCGATATGCAAGGGAATGCAACCAGAACCGAACTGGAACAGGTAATCGAAGCATATTGCAGTCAAATCAACACTGCTGTCATTCTTACCCAGCAGGCACATGCTCAGACAGAATTTGGTCATCTGGCAGTGTTTGCAGAGGAACTTTCTCGTTTGCAGATCAAACTTTCTGAAACCAAGCAAAAAATCATCACATTGGGAGAACATGGATTTGAAGGCGTAAGCCGGCAAATGGAGATCGTCAAATTGCTGGAGGACAGCGCCTTTCAGCTTCACATCATTGCCTTTTCGGAGTCACTGTACCACGCCCGCATGGCGCCGGAGTATGTTGGCAAAACTCAGGATATGCACGATTCGATACAGGCGCTGGCAAAGGTTTCAAATACGCAAACCCGACAAATGGTGTCTCACCTCTGCGATTTGTTTCAGTCTATCTATGAAGAGATTCAATTGGATGCGATGGCCACATGTAGGGAAATCGCCACTTTGTCCCAAACAGCTGGTAAAATAATAGCTGAATCAGAACAGAAATTGACCGCAGCTATCGATAATACTGCCGAGAAACGCCACAGCTTTTATGCCATTGCAGATGAAATGGGACACATGCTTCAGGAAATAACCATGTTGAGCGGAAACTTTGATACGCTTGAGCATGCCATTTCATCCGGCAAATCCATTCGAAAGCATTTGCCTGATATCGGATTCCGGATGAATATTATTGCCTTTGAGGCCAAATTGGAGGGTTCACGCATGCCCGCCACACAGCTATCCAAAGCAGGTGGGGATTTGGCAAAAACGGCAGGTGCACTTCACAGGCTTGCCGGACAATGCGAATCGCATCTTGAGCATGCCGAAGATATGTTACGTCTTTTGCCAACTCCGCAAATGCAGATGCCGGAAATTACAACTGAAAAACAGCGGGAAGATATTGCATTCCAGCTTAACATCATGCTATTTCATCTTCGGGCAGAACGCATGAAGCTGGTCAGCTTTGCAGGAGCGGATGCAATTTCCCAGCTAAAGCATACAGAATATTTAACGCAGTCGATTATCGAAGATCTGTCAGCAAACGATCCCGGTTATTCCGAGGTTGCGGAAAAGCTGTCAGAAATCGCGGAACTGCAAACCAAAATCGGAACAGCGCTCAGGGAATATGGCGGTGTAATACTTGTGCTGAAAGACGTTTTTTCTCAGTTGGCAAAAGCGATCAAAATCAAATGAAATTCGTGCTAAAGATATAACGAATCGATCCGAATACTGCGCCGTACCGAACCACCATGTCCATTTCGCCACAGGCGAATAGCAAAAAGCCCATAAACATGATGTTTATGGGCTTTTCTCCTGGAGCTCCCGGTCGGATTTGAACCGACGACCTGCTCATTACGAGTGAGCTGCTCTACCCCTGAGCCACGGAAGCACATTGCATATTATAGCATTTCCAAAATGGAATTTCAAGCATAATGTAGGATTGTCAAGCATGTTGGAGAATCCTGCAATCATCCCCTTAGGTGGGGTTTGGGGTGCAGCTGTGACAGTCGATGCCAGCCCAAGTCTAAATCCGTTGCTTTTCCCCACAAGTCAAGCCGCCGGATCACTCCAATCCGACGGCTTTCTCTATGGCCGCAAATATCAGCAGTCCCATTCCTGCGGTGCCCGCCGCAGATACTTCCCTCGCCCCTTTTTCCCCAGAAACTGCCCGTCCCGCACCAAAAGGGCACCCCGGGAAACGGTCATCACCGGCCTCCCCCGAAGGGCCATGCCCTCGTAGGGGGTGTAGTCCACCTGCTCGTGAAGGGCATCGCCGGTCACTGTCCACTCTGCGGCCGGGTCAAACAGCACCAGATCCGCATCCGCCCCCTCGCGGATATCCCCCTTCCTGGGCAAAAGCCCGAACAGCTCCGCCGGCCTGGTACAGCACAGACCCACCAGCTCCGGCAGGGAAAGGCGACCGCCCAGATACCCCTCCGAAAACAGAAGGGGATAGCGCAGTTCCACACCGGGGATGCCGTTGGGGCAGCGGGTGAAGTCCCCGGCCCCCATCTGCTTTTGAGTGGCAAAATAGAAGGGACAGTGATCCGTGGCCACGGCATCAATTTGCCCATCCTTTATCCCCTGCCACAGCGCCTGCCTGTCCCCATCCTTGCGCAGGGGTGGGCTCATGATATACTTGAGCCCCTCGGCGCCGTTCCGGTACAGGGACTCCTCCAGAAAAAGATACTGGGGACAGGTTTCGGCATAGATATTCCGCTGCCCTGTCCGCCGTGCCAGCGCAAAGGCGTCCAGCGCCTGGGCCGATGAGAGGTGCACCACATAGGCTCTGGCCTCCTCGGCAAGGCGCGCCAGCTGCAAAAACCGAAACACAGCCTCCGCCTCCGCCTCCGGGGGGCGACTGGCGGCGTGATACCGGGGAGCAAGCGTCCCCTCACTTAGGCAGCGCTCCCGAAAATAGCGTAGCATGCCGTCGTTTTCGCAGTGGGCACACACGGTCATTCCCAGAGCCTTCGCCCTGTTCAGCACCGCCAGAAATTCCTCGTCCTTCAGGGCGTAGTCGTAGGTCATATACACCTTGAGACTGGAAATCCCCTCCTGCTCCAGAAGGGTCTCCATCTGATCCAGAATCGCGTTGTCCACATGCTGCACCACGCCGTGGAAGCCGTAGTCCACCACCGCATCCTCCGCCAGACGGCGGTAGACATTCACCTGGTGAAGGAGGTCGCAGCCCCGGGGGCCAAAGGCCATGTGATCCACCACGGTGGTGGTGCCGCCCCAGGCCGCCGCCACTGTGCCCGTGTAAAACGTATCCGAGGAGCGGGCGATGCCCACATCCAAATCGAAGTGGGTGTGGACATCCACCCCGCCGGGCAGCAGCACCAGACCGGTTGCGTCCAGCACCTCCGCGCCCGGGGCCTCCTCGGGGGACAGCCCGCCGGGGGCAACCCGGACAATGCGCTCGCCCTCCACCAGCACATCGCCGATAAACTCCTCCCGGCTTGTGCCGATTCGGGCGCCTTTGATCCATATGCTCATTGTCTCACCACCTTGCCCCGCTATTTCGTTTTCCGGTAATAGGTATCCGCCATGGGCAGCTTGGCTCGAAGCACGCCGTCCAACGCATAGTACGCACCGCTGACAGCCGGAGCCGTGGGAATGGTGGCAAGCTCGCCGACTCCCTTTGCCCCATAGGCTTCCGCGTTGTAGCCCGGCCCCTGCACCAGAATG
>JAJDGX010000187.1 GCA_030265885.1 Ruminococcaceae bacterium OttesenSCG-928-L11
TTTGTTTTTTCCCCACTTTGTGATATAGTAATTTTGATAAAAGGCAGTTATGCTTTTCTAATACATAAGTTTACCCGGATAATTAGCGAGCGGACGGGTAAAGGGCGCCGGTAAAAGGGCACGGGGCATGGATGAACGCACGAGCACCCCCGGTCGTCGTCTTGACCGGGGGTGCGGACGGGGTTGGCTTGGTGTGTGGCGGCGGCCACGAAGTGAATTGCGGGGTTCCTAGGGGGATCATCCCCCTAGGTGGGGTTTGGGGTGCAGCTGCGACAGCAGATGCTAGCCCCTATTATAAATGCGCCGTAGGCTCCTCTTATCCCTGGGCCCGGGACTCCCCCTCCTCATCCCGAAAGCGCGCGATTTGGTACAGGCCATCCACATCCAGCAGGGTCACGCTGCTGCGGTGGAAATCGATGAGACCCTGGGTTTTCAGGTTGACCAGTTCACGGGACAGTGACGGCCGCGCCACAGAAAAGAAGGCCGCCAGTCGATCGCGATTGAGGGGCATGGTAAATTCCGGGGAGCCGGTCGCCTCGTACAGATCACAGAGATACATGGCCACCTTTGTTTTCAGGTCGCTGGCAGTCAGGTATGCCACCTTCCGGTTGAGGAACTGGGCTTTGTCGCTGAGCTGCTGCAGCAGATTGCGCACGACCTGCTGGTGCTCCGCGTGGGAGCCACAGCCCTTTCGACAGACTGACAGGAAAAAATCCCGGGACAAAAACAGCACCCGTGTTCGCTCCACGGCCATTACATCGCAGGTGCAAATCCCGCCGGAGGACAGGGTGTCGATCTCCCCGCAGATGCAGTTGGTCTCGGCGCATTCCGAGGTATCACCGTCGGCGGCCTGGCGGCATATCAGCAGCTTGCCCTCCAGCACAAGACAGAGGCTGTCCATAGGGCAGCCTTTGCGGTAGACGTATTCATTGGGCGCATATTCTCGGATCCCCGCATCCAGACAGGGCAGCAGCTGTTCGATCTGATCCTGCGACAGCCCGGTAAAAATGGGGGTATCCCGCAGCTTGTCCGATAAGGCGTTCATGGTGGCCTCCCTTTGGGTAGCATTGTCCGGCGGCATCCGCTGAGACACTGTGTTGGTAACATTAGTTACTAACTATAGTATAATACATCTTTTCGCCGATGTAAACCATTTATTTTCTCTTCTCCGGGTGTTCCGTCCTTAATTTGTCATTTTGCAGAGCCGATATAGTAAGTATACATCGAACCACAGAAGCAGCACGGAGAAGGGTCTGAGGGAATGAAGCGCGAATCGGACAGGGCGTATACCAGGCTGCGGAGGATTTCCGCGGTAAGCCGCCACCGCTATCGACCGCAGGCTACGGCCGGGTTGTGGAAGTGCAAAGGCTGTGCAGGACGAACGACGGTGGCAGACGCAGTATATTGTCCGGCATGCGGGTGTATGGCGCTTGCCAGAGAGAGGGTGGCTCAAATGCTGTATCAGAAAATCAAGCTGAATGAGGATGGAAAGGCAGTGGTCTGTCCCCATTGCGACAATGAGGAGCCGACGCCCGGGGAATACTGCATGATCTGCGGCAATGAAATCATCAACCGCTGCGCGGATATGGCGGGAGAGGGCACAGGCGGCGCTGTCAGCAAAGGCTGTCGCACCTTATTGCCCGGCAATGCCCGCTACTGCTACAAATGCGGCAACGAAAGCACCTTTTACCAAAAGGGATGGCTCAAGGACTGGCGAAGCGAAAACACCAAAAAGGCCATCGAGAACATCGCCCTGGATTTTGAGGAAATCCGTGCCTCCCGCAGCAAGGCGGAGGAAGGGTAAGCCTTCGCGCCGGCTGTGGTTGGCACGGCACAATACCGATTTTACTATTCGGAAAAGAGGAATGGCACTATGCATGAACCTGCGACGAAGCCCATTATGCCCAAGCTGCCCGGCCCGGCCCGGCTGCTGCACGGCGGCGACTATAACCCCGACCAATGGTTGGATTCCCCCGATGTTTTGGCCCAGGACATTGAGCTGATGAAAAAAGCCGGTGTCAACTGTGTTTCTCTGGGCATTTTCGCGTGGGCAAAGCTGGAGCCGGAAGAGAGCCGATATGACCTGGACTGGATGGCCGCCATTATCGACAACCTGTATGACAACGGCATCTACACCATTTTGGCCACCCCCTCCGGCGCCAAGCCCAACTGGCTGGCCCACCGGTATACCGAGGTGTGCCGCGTCAACCGGGACGGTCAGCGGGAGCTGCCGGGAGAGCGCCACAACCACTGCTTTACCAGCCCTGTCTACCGGGAAAAGACCCGGGCCATCAACACGGTGCTGGCGAAGCGATTTGCCGATCACCCCGGTGTGATTTTGTGGCACCTGTCCAACGAGTACAACGGGGAATGCTACTGCAGCCAATGCGTTGACGCCTTCCGCCTGTGGCTGCGGGAAAAATACGGAACCATGGAAAAGCTGAATCACCAGTGGTGGTCGGCCTTTTGGAGCCACACCATCACCGATTGGAACCAAATTTATCCCCCGGTGCCCTATGGGGAGAAAAATGTGCATGCCCTGACTCTGGACTGGAAGCGGTTTGTCACCCACCAGACCGTGGACTTTATGCGGCAGGAAATCGATGCCCTCCGCGCTGTTTGTCCGGATATGCCGGTTACCACCAATCTGATGGGCTTTTATCCCGGACTCAACTACTTCAAATTCAAGGATGACCTGGATATTGTCTCCTGGGACAACTATCCCCAGTGGCACACCGGCGACGATGTGGAGACTGCCATGGTCACCGCCATGGCCCACGACCTGATGCGCTCCATCAAGGGGGAGCCCTTCCTTCTGATGGAAAGCACCCCCAGCATGACAAACTGGCAGCCCTTCAGCAAGCTGAAACGGCCCGGTATGCACATGCTGTCCTCCATGCAGGCCATTGCCCACGGCTCCAATTCTGTCCAGTATTTCCAGTGGCGGAAAAGCCGGGGCTCCTCCGAGAAATTCCATGGCGCGGTGGTGGATCACTGCGGCCACGGCAATACCCGGGTGTTCCGGGATGTGGCCGAACTGGGCAGCCGCATGGCGGATCTGGGCTTTGTGGCCGACACCGCTGTCCGGCCCGATGTGGCTATCCTGTATGACTGGGAGAATCGCTGGGCCATCGACAACGCCCGGGGCCCCCGCAACAGCGGCATGCACTATGTGGAAACGGTCACCGACCACTATCGTCCCCTGTGGGAGATGGGCATCAACGCCGATATCGTGGATATGGAATGCGACCTGTCCCGGTATAAGCTTGTCATCGCCCCCATGCTGTATATGTACAGGGCCGGCATCGAGCAAAAGCTGAAGGACTTTGTCAGCGGCGGCGGAACCCTGGTAGGCACCTATTGGAGCGGCGTTGTCAACGAAAACGACCTGTGCTTCCTGGGGGGATTTCCCGGCGGCGGCATGGACGAGGTGTTCGGCATATGGGCGGAGGAAATCGACTCCCTGCCCGACGGGCAGACCAATGCCCTGGTGCTGGAAAGCGATCGCTCGGTGCGCTACCCTGTGTCCGAACTCTGCGAGCTGATTCACACCAGAGGTGCCCAGGTGTACGCCACCTATGAGCGGGACTTTTACGCCGGTATGCCGGTGGTAACCCAAAACAGCTACGGAAATGGCGAGGCCTGGTACCTGGCTGCCAAGGCGGATCCCGCCTTCCTGCGGGAGTTTTACCGCAAGCTGGCCCTGGCCCGGGGGATTACCATGGCCATCGACGCGGATTTGCCCCACGGCGTGGTGGCAAGCCTGCGGAAGGGGACATCCGACCTGGTGTTCCTGCAAAATTACAACAACCAGGACGCCATTATCATGCTGCCGACGACCATGAAAAACATGGAGACCGGCGAAGCGGAGCGCACACCGGTGCTGGGCCCCTACGAGCTGATGATTCTGGAACTATAGCGGGCGCAAGCCCA
>JAJDGX010000188.1 GCA_030265885.1 Ruminococcaceae bacterium OttesenSCG-928-L11
GCACCCCCGGTCAAGATGACGACCGGGGGTGCTGTGCGTTAATCGGAGATTGGTTCCCTTTTACCGGTGCCCTTTTTATCCCCACTCGCTGGTCAATCGGAGGAAAGGATTCCTGTTTGGGAGTCCTTTTCTTTTTTTTAACACATTGCAAAATGTGGGAGGGTGTTTTATACTGATATCGGATTGGCGAGATTCATTAAAATCGAGCAAAGTCCATCTTTGCATGGGTTTGTGAAGTATTTTTTGTTATTGTTTCGATGAGAGATTCGTATTATACTTGGGAAGGTGTTTGAGAGAAATTCTGGCAGAAATGGGTGAGAGGGTACATGAAATACCGCACAGAACGGGATTCCATGGGGGAGATACAGGTTCCCGCCGACCGCTATTGGGGGGCGCAGACTCAGCGCAGCTTCCAGAACTTTGCCATTGGCGAAGAGACCATGCCCATCGAGATTATCCGGGCCTTTGCCGTGCTGAAAAAGGCGGCGGCTATGGCTAATGCCCGGCTGAAAAAGCTGGATGAGGAGCGGTGTGAACTGATAGCCCGGGTCTGCGATGAGATCTGGCAGGGCAGCCTGGGCAGTCATTTCCCGCTGGTGGTGTGGCAGACCGGCAGCGGCACCCAGTCCAACATGAACGTCAATGAGGTGGTGGCAAACCGGGGCAATGAGTTGTGTGGGAAGCCCCTCCTCCACCCCAATGACCACGTCAATATGTCTCAGAGCTCCAACGATACGTTCCCTACGGCCATGCACATTGCCGCCGCTGTGGAGCTGGAGGACAGGCTGCTGCCGGCGGTGGAGCAGCTGATAGAGACATTTCGGCGGCTGGAAACGGATCACGAAGGTGTGGTGAAAACCGGCCGCACCCATTTACAGGATGCAACCCCCATCGCCTTTGCCCAGGAGATCTCCGGCTGGCGCAATATGCTGGAGAAAGCTGCCGGGATGATCCGGGACAGCCTGCCGGGCCTGCGGGAACTGGCTCTGGGAGGGACAGCCGTGGGCACCGGACTCAACGCGCCGGCGGGCTTTGACCGGCTGGTGGCGGAGATGGTGTCCGAACTGACCGGCAAGCCCTTTGTAACGGCGGCCAACAAGTTCCATGCCCTGACGGCCAAGGATGAGTTGGTGTTTGCCCACGGGGCGCTTAAGGCGCTGGCGGCGAATCTGATGAAAATCGCCAACGACATCCGCTGGCTGGCAAGCGGCCCCCGGTGCGGTTTGGGTGAGATTTTTATCCCGGAAAACGAGCCGGGCAGTTCCATTATGCCGGGCAAGGTCAATCCCACCCAATGCGAGTCGCTGACTATGATTGCGGTGCAGGTAATGGCCAATGATGTGGCGGTGGGCATGGCGGCATCCCAGGGGAATTTTCAGCTGAATGTATTTATGCCGGTGTGCATCTATAACTTTTTGCAGTCGGTGCGGCTGCTGGCCGATGGGATTCGCTCCTTCCACGACAACTGTGCGGTGGGCATTCGGGCGGACAGGGAGAAAATGCACCACAATCTCCACAACTCCCTGATGCTGGTGACGGCGCTGAATCCCTACATCGGCTACGACAATGCGGCGAAAACTGCAAAAAAAGCCCACGCGGAAAATATCTCCCTGCGGGAGGCTGTCATTGCGCTGGGCTTTATGGATGGGGAACAGTTCGATGCAGTGTTTCACCCGGAAAAAATGATTTAGCAATCGAGTGGGGAAAGGATTGATTGACATGGATTATATGCAGGAATCGTTGAAAATGCACCGCAAATGGCGGGGGAAGCTGGAGATGACCGCCAAGGCAAAGGTGGACAATCGGGATGCGCTGTCATTGGCGTATACCCCCGGCGTGGCGCAGCCGTGCTTGGAAATACAGAAAAACCCGGATTTGAGCTATGAGCTGACCGGGCGCTGGAATACCGTGGCGGTTGTCACCGACGGCACCGCGGTTTTGGGGCTGGGGGACATCGGCCCGGAGGCTGCCATGCCGGTGATGGAGGGCAAGTGCGTGCTGTTCAAGGAGTTTGGCGGCGTGGATGGCGTGCCGCTTTGCATTCGCTCCAAGGATGTGGACGAAATCGTCGACACGGTGGCGCTGCTGGCGGGCAGCTTTGGGGGCATCAATCTGGAGGATATCGCGGCACCCCGCTGCTTTGAGATTGAGCGGAAGCTGAAGGAGCGGTGCGATATCCCCATCTTCCACGACGACCAGCACGGCACCGCTGTTGTGACATTGGCGGCACTGGTCAACGCCCTGAAAATTGTGGGCAAGGATATAGCGGATATCCGCGTTGTCACCAGTGGCGCGGGGGCGGCGGGTGTCGCCATCATCAAGCTGCTGATGGCAATGGGTCTGCGGGATGTGGTGATGTGTGACCGGAACGGCGCCATCTATGAGGGCCGCGACAATCTGAACGCAGAGAAAAAGGAAATGGCGGCTATCTCCAACCGGATGATGAAAAAGGGAACGCTGGCCGAGGTGATGACGGGGGCGGATGTGTTTATCGGCGTATCGGCCCCGGGTACGGTGACGCCGGAAATGGTGAAGTCCATGGCGGACAAGCCCATTCTGTTCCCCATGGCGAACCCGACGCCGGAAATTATGCCGGATGTGGCATTGGCGGCAGGTGCGGCAGTGGTGGGGACAGGGCGCAGCGATTTCCCCAACCAGATCAACAATGTGCTGGCCTTCCCGGGAATTTTTCGGGGTGCGTTTGATGTGCGGGCCAGCGACATCAACGACGATATGAAGATTGCCGCCGCCTATGCGCTGGCAGGTCTCATCGACGACAAGGATTTGACGCCGGAGTATATCATCCCCGCCGCCTTTGACGCCCGGGTAAGGGACGCGGTGGCCTCCGCCGTGGCGGAAGCAGCCCGGAAAAGCGGCGTGGCGAGAGTGTAGGTACGAAGATGGGGGAAACCGGTTATATTATAACGATTCTCGCCTTATCGGCAACAATGAATGTTGTATCTTTAATGGTACTTCTCAAAGCCAGGCGTGGAATAAGGGCGCTGAATGAAATGGCGCAAGCAGGGCAAAGCCCGCGAAAATTCAGCAGAACGAAATACTATATATTTGGGCTTTTGGGTGCTGGGTTGCTTGTAGTTTTTGTGCCGGTTTTTCTGGTAAGTATTATTTTACTGTTATTGGCAGAATTTGCATACTAGATAAAACATACACACACAAAGAAACGGAACCGATGTTATCCCGGTTCCGTTTCTTTGTGTGTGTCGTAATTACAGGCTGCTGGCGGTGTACTTTTGCTTGGCTTGGTTTATCTTGGTTTGCTCGGCGGCCTCCACCTGGTACCAGCCCCGTTTCTGCATTTCGCAGAACACTTCGTTTTGCAGCTGGTGCTCCTCGCTGAGGAGGTTGACGAAATCGGTTTTGACGGCGGGTGTCGCGCACTCGTTAGCAAAGGAATTGTAGCCGTCGGTGACAAACTTCTGGCTGGAAAGCAGGTCTGTCAGAATATCCTTATCACAAAAGCTTTGTTGATTGAGTTCCATGCTTTGCTCCTCCCCTGGTTAGCTCAAATGAGTCATCAATGTGTTGAAATGCGACTGGTGCTTGGCGGCGATTTCCTCACACTTGGTCTTTAGTTGGGGATCCTGGCAGGCGCCTGCGTACATCTTATATTTCTTGACGAGGTTTTCCTCGATGCCCAGCTGATCCTCGATGGCGGTGAGTTCCTTGGAAGTCAGATTTGACATGGTTAAGCCCCTCTCCCTGCTTATTTTTCAATGCATTTTTCGTATGATGCAGGAGCAAACACCGACCTGCGGGATTTGCTCTATAGTAGTGTGCGGAAAAAGGGCGGGATTATGACGTGGGTCTGCGTTAAAATTTTTAACAAAAAACCGTTTTTCATTGCCGCTTGGGCGCTGAAAAACGGTTTTGCTTATGCTGCGAAATCAGTGCACATGGGGCGAGGTTTCCAGG
>JAJDGX010000019.1 GCA_030265885.1 Ruminococcaceae bacterium OttesenSCG-928-L11
AGTCGGCATACAGAATTTGAATGTTAAAAGGGGGGGAGTCCTTGCTTACCCTGTCCAGGCGGTCGCCGTTGGAATCGGTGACAATGACGTTTTCGACGATGGCCTCAGAGCGCAGGGTGTCGTCCTCGCCGCCGTCGCTGCCGCCGGACGAGCCGCCCCGCACGTAGAAGTAGTCATCCGGAATGCTGATGCGAACAGACGGCTTGTAGACATCGCCCTTCTTGTTGGCGGCCTCGGCGCTGCTGATGATGATATTGTCCGCCGCGCTGATGTATTGGATGTTGGTCAGTGTCATGGTGACCGGGCACTTACCGTCGGAATTGGCCTTGTCGACGACATACTTCAGCGTGGTGTTGGAGGTGCGCCAGCCGGTGACGTTGACCCGGCCCTTGTCTGTTGAATACTCGTAGGTGGAGGTGTCGTCGGGGTTGTAACCGGTGATATTGGCGGGATCCTCCAGGTAGGAGATTTCGATGTTGAGAACCTTGCTGCTGTCATCCCGGTTGATGGTGGTGGAGTTCCCGTTTTTATCAGTTACATAGATGTACTGCACGATATCCTCGGTGACAGCCGCGCTGACCGTCAACACAGCCGGCCCGCACAGCTGCAGGCAGAGTATGGCGGCAGCCAGCAGGCTGCTCAGTTTCCCGGCAAGTTTCATTCGTCGTTACCCTCTTTTTCATCTGAGATTTCATTTCCGTGTATGGCGGCGTCCGCCTCGTCGGAAGGGGGAGATTCATCTGTAGCGTTGTCCGGCCCGGGGAGCGCGGGCTCGTCGTCCGTTTCCTGCGAAGGCGACTCCGTGCTCTCCAAAAACTGGCGGGGCGGCGCCGTGGCAATGGATTGGTTTGTGCGGTCATCCACAATGTTGCCGTCAATAATCCGTATGATGCGGTCGGCGTACTTGGCCAGGTTGGGGTCGTGGGTAACCAGTATCAGAGTCTGGTTGTTTTCCCGGCACAGGCTTACCATCATGTTCATGACCTCCGCAGTGGTGCGGGAGTCCAAGTTGCCAGTGGGCTCGTCGGCAAAAATAATTTTAGGGTGCGCAACAAAAGCCCGTGCGATGCCGACCCGCTGCTGCTGTCCACCGGACATCTGAGAGGGAGTGTGCCGCATTCGGCCGCCCAATCCCACCGACGTCAGTATCCGCTTCGCCGCCGCATTCCGTTTGCTTTTGCCTACACCCCGAAAGATAAGAGGAAGGCTGACATTTTCCAGCGCCGTCATAGACGGCATAAGGTTGTACGATTGAAAGATAAAGCCGACAAACCGCTGCCGAAAGCGGGCGAGCTTGTCCTCGGAAAAGGAGGAGATGTTGTATTTTCCTATATATACGGCGCCTCGGGTAGGTTTTTCCAGACCCGCCAGCTGGTTGAGCAGGGTGGATTTGCCCGAGCCGGAGGTGCCTACAATGCAGCAAATCTGGCCCTGTGGCACGGTGAATGAGATATCGTCCAGGGCGACAACCTGCTCGTTGCCTACCTTGTACACCTTTCTCAGGTTGGTGACCCGGATAATCGGGTTGCTCAAACGCTTAACCCCCAGTCAATGCATCGCCGCGACGTTGCGATTATATTAATATAGTATAGGATATACCCTATGCGGACAAATGATGCGGGTGATTGCGTGCATGCAGCTTATACGCATAAAAATACGCCCGAGCCCGGATGAAAAAGCCGGGGCACTTCTCGTCAGTCCGCTGATATCCGATGGTTTTCAAGGAAAATTTGCAGGGCAGACAATATTTACCAAAAGAAAATCCATGCAAACCGGTTGAAAATCAGACGGATTTAGTATACCATAGAATGGGAATCAATTCAATTAAAATCACATTATTAATAATATATTCAGCTTTCGGCTATTTGGCCCGGCAGGGTCGCACACCTTCCCGCGTGAATTGTCATATGCTGGAAGGCGGGAAGCGGCGCCGGTTTTCGACGAGGACGCCGTGCTGCGAAGTTTTTCGGGCATGTGCATTTCGGTAGAATAAAATAGCAAAGTGAGCAAATACTAGAAACTGTAACACGGATTGGATCCGTATGAACCCATGGATGCAGCAAAATCATTGCCAATGAAACACAGTGCATAAATGGGTTACCCAATGGAAAACCGGCTTTTATTGTGGGTTTACCATATCTTGCGGGCGTGCCGTGTCCGAAAACGGAATTGTAACGTGCGTGCGGCCCGGGTTGAGCAGCTCGGTGTCTGTGCGCGTCCTTTCCCCCCGGCAGGCTTGCCGCGCCGGGGCGAGAGCAAAATATAAGGAGGAACTGGAAAGTTTATGAAAGCTACAGGTATTGTAAGGCGGATTGACGATCTGGGCCGTGTGGTGATTCCCAAGGAAATCCGCAGGACCATGCGCATTCGCGAAGGCGATCCCCTGGAAATATATACGGATAACGACGGCGAGGTCATCTTCAAAAAATATTCCCCCCTGGGGGAACTGAGCAACTTCTCCTCCCAGTACGCGGAAGTGCTGTACCGCACAGGTGGACACCCGGTTGTAGTTTGTGACAGGGATCATGTCATCGCCGTGGCGGGTGTGCCAAAAAAAGAGCTGCTGGAACGGCGGGTTTCCTCCGCGCTGGAGGATAGCATGGAGCAGCGCAAGCCCTTTGCCTACACGGCAAACGAGCCCGGCAAGGTACAGCCGGTGGAGGGCGACGACCGCTTTGCCATTGCAGGCGCCCCCATCATTGCCTCCGGCGATGTGTGCGGCTCCATCATGTTTGTGGGCGAGAACAACGGGGACTGCGCCGGCGAGATTGAGATCAAGCTCATCAACACCGCCGCCGCCTTTCTGGGCAAGCAAATGGAGGAGTAAGGGGGATTGGCTTCCGGTGCCCCAAAAAGCAAAATCATACTTGCATTCCACATGGGTTTGTGGTAAACTGTTATACGGTATGATTAAAGAGTAAGAGTATGAAAGAGTGGGATGAACCCGCTCTTTTGTTTATGTGTGGCACTTGAAGCCGGGTACCCCCGGCAGGGACAATTGCCGGCAAACGGCGCGAAGGAAGGATACAGCCCTATGGCAAAGAAAAAGGACAACGGCGCCCCCCATAAAAACACAGTCGCCATCGCCGAGGAACTAATCGCCCCCATTGTGGAGGAGCTGGGCCTGCGGCTGTGGGATGTTCGGTTTGAAAAGGAAGGTGCCACCTGGTATCTCCGCTACCTCATCGACAAGGAGGAGGGGATTACCATTCAGGACTGCGAGGCTGTCAACAAGGCCATTGACCCGGTTCTGGACAACGCGGATCCCATTCAGCAAAGCTATGTGCTGGAGGTGTCCTCTCCCGGCGCGGAGCGTCAACTGACCCGGGACTGGCACTTTGCCGAATGCATGGGGGAGCCGGTGCAGGTGCGCCTGATTCGCCCCTTTAAGGGCCGCCGGGACTTCGTGGGGGCCTTGACCGACTACGACGGCGACAACATCACCATTCTCCTGGAGGATGAGCCGGACGGCGATCCGGACAACGCAACCGAAATGACATTTACTATAAAAGAATCCGCGTATGTCCGGCTGTATGTGGATTTTGAAACTGGAGGATTTAAAGGATGAACACCGAGTTCTTTGAAGCATTGGCGCTGCTGGAGAAAGAAAAAGGCATTCCCATGGAATACCTGCTGGAAAAAATCAAAAACGCCATTGCCATTGCCGTCAAGAGAGACGGCGAGGGCACCGAAGAGAGCATTGTGGAAATTGACCCCGAAACCGGCAGGTTTTATGTGGCGTTCCGCAAAACGGTGGTGGAGGAGGTGGAGGATCCGTCCAACGAGATTTTGCTGGATCAGGCCCGCCACATCGACTCCAAGGCCATGCTGGGCTCCGTCATTGAAATCCCCATGGAAACAAAGAAATTCGGACGCATTGCCGCCCAGGCCGCCAAGCATGTCATCCGCCAGGGCATTCGGGAAGGGGAGCGGGATCAGCTTCTCCACGAATACCAGAGCCGGGAGCAGGACATCGTCACCGCCACGGTTATGCGGGTGGATGAGCGCAAGGGCAACGTCACGCTGGAAATCGGCAAATCCGAGGCCATCCTGCCCAAAAGCGAGCAGCTTCCCGGCGAGGTGTTCCGGGACGGCGAGAAAATCCGCGTGTATGTGGTGGACGTCATGGCCGGGGAAAAAGGCCCCCGCCTGATGATATCCCGAACCCATCCGGGCCTTGTCAAGCGCCTGTTTGAGATGCAGGTGCCCGAAATTTACGACGGCACCGTGGAAATCAAATCCATTTCCCGGGAGGCCGGCTCCCGCACGAAAATAGCCGTGTGGTCAAAGGATGAGAACGTGGACGCCCAGGGCGCGTGCATCGGCCCCAAAGGCAGCCGGGTCAGCGACATTGTGGATGAGCTGGGCGGCGAGAAGATCGATGTGGTCAAATACTCCGACGACCCTCGGGAGTTCATCGCCGAGGCCCTTTCTCCGGCTCAGGTGCTGGATGTGGAAATCGAGTCGGAGGATGCCCGGAGCTGCAAGGTGACGGTGCCCGACCAGCAGCTGTCCCTGGCCATCGGCAACAAGGGACAGAACGCCCGCCTGGCCGCCCGTCTGACCGGCTGGAAGATTGACATTCGCCCGGAAAGCGGATTTTTCGGGGAAGAGTAATCCCATACGCGGAGCCGCGTCCTGCGGATGTGCCCGCCCAAAAGCAACAATCCCCTCACGCCAGGCAAACGCCGGTTGAGGTTGAAAGATATAGAATCCAGAGTAAAGGGAAACCCCGGCAAACGATGCGGATATGCCCACAGTGGCCCCGCGGAAGAAGAGAGTGATCGCAAAATGGCTGTAAAAAAACGAAAACCGCCGGTGCGGATGTGTTCGGGATGCGGGGAGCGCAAGGAAAAGAAAGAGCTTGTGCGCGTTGTTCGCAGCCCGGAGGGAGAAATATCGCTGGATGTGACCGGACGCAAATCCGGGCGCGGCGCATATATCTGCCCCAAGGCGGACTGCCTGAAAAAGGCACGGAAGGCCAAACGGCTGGAACGCTCCTTTGATTGCCAGATTCCCGACGAGGTGTACCGGCAAATGGAGGAGGAATTGGGAAAACATGAAACGTAAGGCGGAAAAGAATGACGGCCCGTCTGACGCCCGGAAACTGCTCCAGCTGCTCGGCATCTGTAAAAAGGCCGGTAAGTTGGCCGAGGGCTTTGATCCGGTGGCGGAGGCCGCAAATGGAGGGAAAGCCAGTCTGATACTTACGGCAATGGATCTTTCGCCGAAATCGGAAAAAGAAATCGTGAGAATTGCCGAATCCAACCGGGTAGAGCGGCTGAAGACCGCTGTTACCATGGATGAAATATGGTCGATGCTCAGCCGACGGTCGGGGATACTGGCCGTGCTGGACGATGGCCTGGCAGAGACAGTCAAAGGGGCGGCGGAGGCGTTGCAGCCCCCACCGGAAAATCCGGCGGAAGCCCCACTGTACGAGGAGGAATAGTGCTTATATGATGGAAAAATATCGCGTCCATGAGGTCGCTAAGGATTTGGGTGTTCCCAGCAAGGAGATCATCGAGCTGCTGGGCAAATATTTCGACGATACAAAGAAGCATATGACAGCCCTGGAGCCCAAGGAACTCAGCGTCATCTTCGACCATTACACAAGGCAGAATACAGTCGAGACCTTTGACGAGTATTTTGAAGAAGGCCGCAAACGGCGAGAGGCGGCTGCTGCGGAGGCGAAAAAGGCCCCTGCCGCTCCGGCCCCTGCAAAGGCGCCCCAGCCCAAGGCACAGGAGAAGCCACAACCGGCCGTTCAGGCCGCGCCGACTGCCCAGCAGCGCCCTGCCGCTCAGCAGCAAAGGCCCGCCC
Source organism: Ruminococcaceae bacterium OttesenSCG-928-L11 (assembly GCA_030265885.1). Lineage (GTDB taxonomy): Bacteria > Bacillota > Clostridia > Oscillospirales > Ruminococcaceae > WRAV01. The sequence continues at coordinate 5,821 of JAJDGX010000019.1, forward strand.
AACCCCAGAGGCCGCAGCAACAGCAGGCTCGTCCGCAGAACGCCGCGCCCCAGAGCAACCGGCAGGCCCAGGCGGCTCAGAAGCCCATCCAGAAGCCGGTTGCCGGCGTGGATCGCATGAAGCAGTTCCAGGACAGGGTCGGCCAGGCACAGCAAAAACAACCGGCCAAGCCCCAGCGTCCCCAGCCTCAGCGCCCCCAGCAGCAGCGCCCCAACCAGGTAGCCGCCGCCATTCCCCAGGGCAAGGTGGAGACAAACGCCAGCGCCGCCACGGTTCAGCGGGAGGCTGTCCACGTGGATATGCGCACGGTGAAGGTCAACCTGGACAAATACAACGAGCGCTACGAGACCATTGCGCCCACCAACCTGGCCAAAAAGGACACCGGTGTGCGCAAGCAGAAGCTCAATCAGCGCAGCGCCCAGCGTGGAAAGCCCTTTATGTCCCGCAAGGACAAGGAAGCCCAGAAGCTGAAGCGCATTGAGATGGAGCGGCAGCGCCGTCAAAAGCTGGAAATTACCATCCCCGAGGAAATCTCCGTCACCGACCTGGCCGGTCGCCTGAAGGTACAGGCCGCCGAGGTGGTCAAGCGCCTGATGACATTGGGCGTTATGGCCTCCGCCGGACAGATCATCGATTACGATACGGCTGCCATGGTCGCCATGGAAATCGGCGCCAAGGTATCGCCCGAGGTGGTTGTCACCATCGAGGACAGACTCTTCGAAGAGGTGGATGACAGCGCGGACAACATGTCGGTTCGCCCGCCCGTCGTCGTGGTCATGGGCCACGTCGACCACGGCAAAACTTCCCTGCTGGACGCCATTCGCGACACCAGCGTCACCAGCGGCGAGGCCGGCGGCATCACCCAGCACATCGGCGCTTATCAGGTGACAGTCAATGACCGAAAGGTCACCTTCTTGGATACACCCGGCCACGCCGCATTTACCTCGATGCGTGCCCGCGGTGCCCAGGTTACCGATATCGCCATTCTGGTTGTGGCGGCCGACGACGGCATCATGCCTCAGACAGTCGAGGCCATCAACCACGCCAAGGCGGCTGGCGTCTCCATTATCGTCGCCATCAACAAGATCGACAAGGAAGATGCCAACCCTGAACGGGTGAAGCAGGAGCTGACCGAATACGAGCTTGTCCCCGAGGAGTGGGGCGGCGATGTGATCTGTGTTCCTGTCTCCGCCCACACGCGGGAAAACATTGATACCCTGCTGGAAATGGTACAGCTGGTCGCCGATATGAAGGAACTGAAGGCCAATCCTGACCGGATGGCCAAGGGCACCGTCATTGAGGCCCGCCTCGACAAGAGCCGCGGCCCCATCTCCACCATTCTGGTGCAGAACGGCACCCTTCACACCGGGGATACCATCATCGCCGGCACCGCTTTGGGCCACGTCCGCGTCATGCTCAACGATATGGGTGAGCGGGTGGATGAGGCTGGCCCCTCCATGCCTGTCGAGATCACCGGTCTCAGCGAGGTACCGCAGGCCGGCGACGTGTTCAATGCCGTAGAGGATGAGCGCCTGGCCCGCGAACTGGTGGATCAGCGCCGCCACGAAGCCAAAGAGGTTCAGTTCAAATCGTACCAGAAGGTCACTCTGGATAATTTGTTCAGCCAGATTTCCGAGGGCGAGATCAAGGAACTGCCCATTATCGTCAAGGCTGACGTGCAGGGCTCTGTGGAGGCGGTTCGCCAGTCTCTGGAGAAGCTGTCCAACGAGGAAGTCCGGGTGCGGGTCATCCACGGCGCGGTCGGTGCGGTCAGCGAGTCCGACGTTATGCTGGCCGACGCTTCCAACGCCATTATTGTCGGCTTCAACGTGCGCCCCGAGCCCATCGCCAAGGAGACCGCCGAGCGGGACGACGTGGAAATCCGCCTGTACCGCATCATTTACGACGCCATCGACGATGTAACCCAGGCTATGAAGGGCATGCTGGCTCCCAAGCATCGGGATGTGGATCTGGGCCGTGCGGAGGTTCGCACCGTCTACAAAATCTCCAATGTGGGAACCATTGCCGGCTGCTATGTGCTGGAGGGCAAAATCATCCGCTCCGCCAAGATCCGCCTGGTACGCGACGGCATCATCATCGCCGACGACATGCTCGGCTCCCTTCGCCGCTTCAAGGACGACGTCCGCGAGGTTGCCCAGGGCTACGAGTGCGGCATCGGCCTGGAAAAATTCAACGATATCAAGGAAGGCGACGTGTTCGAGGCCTATATCGTGGAAGAATACAGAGATTAGTAATTGGGGCTTTTGCAAAAGCATGGAATAAAAGCCATGCTTTTGCTTTTGTTCGGAGGAGGATTCAAATGCCCTCATTTAAAACAGCCCGGAATGCCGAGGATATCAAGCGGGAACTGACAGACATTTTCCGCTCGCTGAAGGATCCCCGCGTCACCGGCATGCTCAGCATTGTGTCGCTGGATTTGTCCGGCGACGGCAGCTGGTGCAAGGTCTACGTCAGCTCCCTGGAGGGGCTGGAGACCGCTCAAAACGCCGTAAAGGGCCTGACAAGCGCAGCCGGCTTCATCCGCCGCGAAATCGGCCTGCGGCTGAAAATGCGCCACACGCCGCAATTTCTCTTTATTGCCGACGACGGCATTGCCCACAGCGCGGAAATCAACAAAAAACTCAGAGACCTTTAAAAGGGGACAGACATTCATGCAGATAGATGCAGGTGCGGCGGCAACGCTGCTGGCAGAACAGGACAACATCGTAATTTTTTGCCACAGGAAACCGGACGGCGACACCATCGGCTCCGGCTTTGCCCTGTTTCACGCGCTGGAGGCGATGGGCAAAACCGTCCGAATCGAGTGCGCGGATCCCATCAACTGGGGCCGCTTTCCTCAAATCTTCGGGGACTATGCGCCCAAGGCGTTTCCCGCGTCGTTCCTTGTGGCCGTGGATGTGGCGGATGAGGGATTGCTGATGGACATCCACAAGCCCTACAACCGGCAGGTGGATCTCTGCATCGACCACCACAAATCCAACAGCCTGTTTGCCCGTCACACCGTTCTGGACGCGACCTGCGCCGCCGCTGCGGAACTGATCTACAGGGTGGTGGCAGAGCTGGGCATCGCCCCCAATCCAAAGGTTGCCACCGGCGTTTTTACCGGCATCACCACCGATACCGGCTGCTTTCGCCACGCCAATGTTACGCCGGACACTCACCGCATCGCCGCGGAAATGCTGGCATGGGGCGCCGACGGCCACTTCATCAACCAGCTGATGTTTGAAAACAAAACCAAGGGCCGCATGCAGATTGACAAGCTGATGATGGACACCATCGAGTTCCATTTTGCCGACCGGTGCGCAGTGGTGTTTGTGCCGGCTGACTTAAAGGAGCGCTTCCATGTCACCGAGGAGGAGCTGGACGGCATTTCCGCCTTCCCCCGCACCATCGAGGGAGTGCTGGCCGGTGTGACCATCCGCGACAAGGGAGACGGCTCCTACCGCGTGTCTCTGCGCAGCCGCAGCCCGGTGGATTCCTCCCGCATTTGCCGGGAGTTCGGCGGCGGCGGCCACACCAATGCGGCGGGCTGCACCATAACCGGAACGCCGGACGAGGTAAAGCAGCGTCTGCTGGCTGTGGTGGAAGCGGAACTGAATCGGGACGACAAGGCGGGGATCCCCCATGAGCGGTAACAACGGCGCATCTCCCAGCCTGACCGGCATCCTCTGCATCGACAAGCCCGCGGATTTTACCTCCTTTGATGTGGTGGCTAAAATGCGCGGGATTTTGCGAACCCGTAAAATCGGTCACGGCGGCACATTGGATCCCATGGCGACAGGGGTGCTGCCCATCTTTGTGGGGCGCGCAACCAAGGCCTGCGACATTCTGCCCGACCAGGACAAGCGCTACACAGCCCGGTTTCGCCTGGGGGTGGAAACCGACACCCAGGACTGTACCGGCACAGTGCTGGCGGAGCGGCCTGTCACGGCCACCTCCGCCCAGGTGGAGGCGGCGCTGGAGCAATTCCGGGGGCCCATTGCCCAGGTGCCGCCCATGTATTCCGCTGTCCGGGTGGAGGGGAAGCGCCTCTACGAACTGGCCCGCAGCGGGGTGGAGGTAGAGCGCAAGCCCAGGGACATCACGGTGTACAGCCTGGAGCTGCTGGAGGCGGACGAGGCCCGGCATGAGTACAGCATCGACATCGCCTGCTCCAAGGGCACCTATGTGCGGACAATCTGCCACGACATTGGCCAGCTTCTCGGTTGTGGGGCGGCCATGACGGCCCTTCGCCGAACCCGTGCCTGCGGCTATGAACTGGAGCAGTGCGTCACGCTGGAGCAGCTGCAAAAGCTGCGGGACAGCGACCGGCTGGAATCGGTTTTGTTGCCGACAGACAGCGCCTTCGCCCGGTATGACCGACTGGAACTGGATGAGCGGCAGACCCGCCTGTTCCGCAACGGCGTGCCGCTGGCCCTGTCCCGCATGAAACTGCCGGCACGGGACGGGAGCGGCGTCCGCCGAATTTACGGGCACGACGGTGCCTTTCTCGCCATCGCACAAACGGACTGGGAACGGGACGCCCTGGTCAGCCATAAACGATTCGATTTGCCGCAATGACATCCGCCTGATACTTAGAACCCGTATCCATATTTTCTTGTTATGAATACAGGTTCTTACTGAGGAGTGAACCCCGCACCATGAGAGTGTTTGCAACATTGGATATGGAATTTCCCAGGGAGTCGACCTGCGTGGCGCTGGGATTGTTTGATGGCCTCCATCCGGGGCATATGCAGGTCATCCGGGCCGCCGTGGAAAAGGCCCGGGAGCTTCGCAAGGTTTCCTGTGTGTTTACCTACACCGTCTCCGGCGCATTGCCGGGCAACAAGGTACAGGGCCGCCTGCTCAGCGATACCCGCTTTTATCGGATATTGGAGGAGTTGGGCGTGGAATGCGTCATTCGCCCGGATTTCTCCGAGTTCTGCGACCTGGAGCCGGAGCGGTTCGCGGAGGAATTTCTGCGGGGGAGGATGGGGGCGTGTCACGTGGCCTGCGGGGAGGATTTCCGCTTTGGCAAAGGCGCTGCCGGCACGGTGGACACCTTGCGCCGCCAGTTTGGCGGGGCGGACTCCCTCACGGTGCTCCCCATGGTGCGGCAGGACGGGGGAACCGTCAGCTCCTCCCGCATCCGTGAATTCATTCAGGCAGGGGAGATAGAGACTGCCAATGCCATGCTGGGCAGGCGGTTCGCCATCGACTTTGAGGTGGTGCACGGCCGCGCGCTGGGCCGTACCCTCGGCTCACCTACTATCAACCAGCCCTTCCCGGCGGATTTTGTGGTGCCCCGGTTCGGCGTATACGCCACCCTCACCCACTGGGATGGCAGGGAATACGTGTCGGTGACCAATGTGGGGGTCAAGCCCACCGTCGGCAGCGACCATGTGCTGGCGGAAACCTATATCCACGGCTTTTCCGGCGACCTGTACAGCATGGCGGTGGATGTGGAATTCCTGCGGTTCATCCGGCCGGAGCAAAAGTTTGCCGGGGTGGAGGAGTTGCGGGAGCAAATTCTGCGGGACAGCGAAACAGCGGAGCAAATTGCGGCCGGTATGACAAACACCGCCGCCCGCGAACACTGAATAACCAGAAAAGGGAGGTTGTATCCATGCACGATTTACTGAAACTGCTGGAGGAAAATGCCCGTTACACCAATTCCGAACTGGCGGCTATGCTGGACAAATCCGAGGAGGAGGTGGCCGCCGCTGTCGAGGCGTACAAGAAGCAGGGCGTCATCCGCGGGTACAAGGCCATCATCGACTGGGAGCGGATCGACCGGGATTATGTCAGCGCCCGCATCGAGCTGAAGGTGACTCCCAAGCGGGACAGAGGCTTTGAGGAACTGGCGGAGCAAATCTCCCAGTACGACGAGGTGCAGTCCCTCTACCTGATGAGCGGCGGCTACGACCTGGCCCTGACCGTGGTGGGGGAAAGCTTCAAGGACATCGCCTCCTTTGTGGCATACCGGCTGGCCCCGATGGAATCGGTGCTGTCCACCGCCACTCACTTTGTGCTGCGCAAATACAAGGATAAGGGCATGATTCTGGTGGATCCTCAGGAAGACGAAAGAAGCGTGATGCTGTAATGGAATACCAAAACCTGTTTTCCCGCACAGCCGCCGCCCTCAAGCCCTCGGGGATTCGCAAGTTTTTCAGCCTGGCCGCCGAAATGGAGGATGTCATCTCCCTGGGTGTCGGCGAGCCGGATTTCAAGACCCCCTGGGTCATCCGCAAGGCCGGCATCGACTCCCTCGACCGGGGTCGAACCTGGTACACGGCTAATTCCGGCCTGGCGGCTCTGCAGCAGGAAATCACCCGGTACCTTGACCGCCGGTTCCGGCTGGAATACGAGCCCTCTCAGGTGCTGGTGACGGTGGGCGGCTCCGAGGCCATCGACCTGACCATCCGCGCCTTTGTCAACCCCGGGGACGAGGTGCTGCTGCCGGAACCCAGCTTTGTGGCCTATGCCGCCATTGTGGAGCTGTGCGGCGGCGTGGTGGTGCCTCTGGTGACCAAGGCGGAGGACGATTTCCGCCTGACGGCCGACGCGCTGCGGGCGGCCATTACCGACAAAACCAAGCTGCTGATTTTCCCCTTCCCCAACAACCCCACCGGCGGCGTCATGCGCCGGGAGCACCTGCAGGAAATCGCCGATGTGCTGCGGGATACCGACATCATGGTGCTGTCCGACGAAATTTACGCGGAGCTGACCTTTGGCGGCAAGCAGCACGTCTCCATCGCCTCCGTCAACGAGGATATGAAGGCCCGCACCGTTCTGGTCAACGGCTTTTCCAAGGCGTACGCCATGACAGGCTGGCGTCTGGGCTATGTGGTGGCGCCCGCTCCGGTTATCGATGTCATCTACAAAATCCACCAGTACGCCATTATGTGCGCCCCCACCACCAGCCAGTACGCCGCCATCGAGGCGCTGCGCAGCTGCGACGGGGAAATCGAGAAAATGGCGGAATCCTACGACAAGCGGCGCAGGCTGATAGTGGGCGGCCTCAACGAGATGGGCCTGGAATGCTTTATGCCCGGCGGCGCCTTTTACGCCTTCCCCTCCATCCGTTCCACCGGCATGGCTTCCATGGAATTTTGCGAAAAGCTGCTGGAGGCGGAGCGGGTGGCGGTTGTCCCCGGCGACGCCTTTGGCAGCTGCGGCGAGGGCTATGTCCGCATTTGCTACGCCTACAGCGTGGAGCACATCACCGAAGCGCTCACCCGGATGCGGCGCTTCCTGAAAAGGGGCTGATCGGCCGTGGAAGCGGTTGTATCGGCGGTTCAAACCGACAGCTATGACGCGCATATACTGGAACAGGCGGTGCAGACCCATTTTTCCCGGTTGAATGTACAGGACGTAATTCGCCCGGGCATGCGGGTCTGTCTCAAGCCCAATTTGCTGGGCAAGCACGCCCCGGAGGCCGCCGTCACCACCCACTGCGAACTGGTCAAGCAGGTGGTTCGCCGGCTGGAGGCCATGGGGGTGAAGGACATTGTCATCGCCGACAGCCCCGGCGGGCCCTATACGCAAGGCGCCCTGGACGGCATTTACCGGGCGACCGGCATGCAGCGGGTGGAGGATGAGACGTCGGCCACCCTCAACCGGGACACCGGCCACGTGGCGCGAAAATCCGACGAAGCCGCCCTCTGCCGGGAGTTTTCCGTCATCAACCCCATTGCGGAAGCGGACGTCGTCATCAATCTGCCCAAGCTGAAAACCCACGGCATGGTGATGCTGTCCGCCGGGGTAAAAAACCTGCTGGGCTGTGTGCCGGGACTGCAAAAGCCGGAGCTTCATTTCCGCTTTCAGGACAAGGCGGATTTCTGCCGGATGCTGCTGGATCTTTCCTTGCTGGTAAAGCCGGTGCTGACCATTGTGGACGCGGTGGACTCCATGGAGGGCAACGGCCCCTCCGGTGGCAGCATTCTCCACACAGGCATGACCTTTGCCTCCCGGGATGTCTACGCCTTGGATCTGGCCCTGTGCGCCTTCACCGGAATACCCGCCGACCAGGTGTGGACAGTGCGCCACGCCATGGCCACCGGCCTGTGCCCGGACACCCCCAACGCCATTCGCTGGGCGGGGGATGCACCTCGGCCAGCCGCCTTTCAGATGCCGGACAGCCGCACGCTTGACTTCACCAGCCATGTCCCGGGGCCGCTGCGCAAATCGGCGGGCGCCATTATGGGCAGACTGTTTGAGGCCCGCCCGGTCATCGACCGGGGGAAGTGCATCGGCTGCGGAAAATGCGAGGAGAGCTGTGCGCCAAAGGCAGTGGTCATTCGGGAGCGCAAGGCCCGGCTGGACGCCTCGAAATGCATCAAATGCTATTGCTGCCATGAAATGTGCCCGGTACAGGCAGTTCGGATAAAACGCCCCTTTTTCCTGCGAAAGTAGCGAAACAGCGGGGGCATCGGAGGGATACGGTGTTCTATTGCAACAGGGTGGTGGTTCGCGCGCCGGGGAAGGTCAATCTGTCCCTGGATATTACGGGGACAACCAACGACGGCTATCACACGCTGGATACGATTATGCAAACCATTGACCTGAGCGACGTGGTTGTGGTGGGCAAACGGGCCGACGACACCATCCGGGTAACGTGCTCCAACCCGAATGTGCCGGAGGATGACACCAACATCGCCCACAAGGCGGCGAAGATTTTCTTTGCCCAGACAGGGCTGCCGGTGCAGGGCATTGCCATCCACATCGACAAAACCATACCGGTGCAGGCGGGTCTTGCAGGGGGAAGCACAGACGCGGCTGCGGTGCTGTGCGGTCTCAACCGCCTGTATGAAACCGACCTGACCCAGGAGCAGCTCTGCGAAATGGGGCGGCTGGTGGGGGCCGATGTGCCGTTTTGCATTACCGGCGGCTGCAAGCTGGCCCAGGGAATCGGCGATGTATTTACGGAGTTGTCCGCCCTGCCCGATTGCGCCATCGCCATCGCAAAGCCCCCCAAGGGTGTCGACACCCGATACGCCTTCAAGCTTTACGACGAGTATGCCGGCCAGCTGGGCCGGCCGGACACAGTCTCCATGATTGAGGCCATCAATTCCGGCAGCCTGGAGGCCATTGGCCGCCATATGTTCAATGTGTTTGAGCAGGTCGGCAACCTGCAGGAGGTGGAGCTGCTCAAGGGCGTTCTGACATACGCGGGGGCGTATGGGGCGGTGATGTCCGGCAGCGGCAGTGCCGTCATCGGCCTGTTTGCAGAGGAAAAGGACGCAAAAAAGTGCCTGAAGCAGCTGAAGGACGCGGCGGGAGAGGCCTATCTGACCAAGCCCTGTCCCAATGGAGCGGAACTCATTCACGCCAGCTGAGAGAACGTAGTTTTTTTTGGATATTCGTATAATATGGAAATTCCTGCCAATGCTCTTGATGAAAATCAATGGACAAGGCAGGTTTTTTATTGTGAGCAAATTTCACATTTCCATGGTAATTGGGCTGATCCTATCGGTTTGTCTGGCCACATTTGGCGGCTTTGGCGCCGAGTGTGCGGAAATACGGGAAAACGTTGTGCGTCTGCATGTGCTGGCCAATTCCGACAGCGACGCGGATCAAGCCCTGAAATACAAGGTGCGGGACGCGCTTTTGGCCCATTCCCCGGAGCTGTTCGGCCAGAGCACGTCCAAGGAGGAAGCGGAGCGGGAACTGGCGGCTCATCTGCCTGAACTGGAGCGGATTGCCCGGGAAACCCTTGCGGCAAACGGCTGCGCTTATCCTGTGGAGGCCAAGCTGGTCAACATGTATTTTGAAACCCGCCAGTACGAGGATTTCACCGTTCCCGCAGGCCGATACGACGCCATTCGCATTGTCATCGGCGAAGGGAAGGGGCAAAACTGGTGGTGCGTGATGTTCCCCCCCATGTGCGTGCCCGCCGCCACAGACAAGGACAGCATGGCGGAAAACCCGGTGGAACAACAGCTGTGCGAGTTGGGATCCCAGCCGGTGTACAAACCTCGCTTTGCCATTGTGGAGCTGCTGGAATCCGCCCGGGAGGCCCTGGTAGGCGAGGGCGATACGGAATTGGAACTTCCGGCAATTGTGGCTGAATAAATAATCTGCACTGCAAAATTCCGACTGTGCACTACAAAATACACGAAATCTATGCCGTTTGTAAAATACAAGCGGCATATTTTTGCAGGATTACATCAATATAATTGCAATATGTGCAAAGGGGCGGGTGTTGCAATGTATACCGTAATGTGATAAGATGATAACTTAATGAACCCATCGAGACAAAAAAGACGGTTCATTATGCTCGGATTCCACAGAGGGAGTGGTCTGTGGAACGCACACAGAGCAAAGCACCAGCAAAACAAAAAGAGGAGTTTGAATGATGGCGTGCTGTAACGATGCGAAAGCATGGAGGTTGAAGGATCCTGCCATAGATTTGGCATTGCTGGATCCCGTTCTGGATACATATGCCGGTGTGGAGGGCAGTCTGATTACCATACTGCAAAAGGCACAGGGCTTGTATGGGTATCTGCCGGTGGATTTGCTGGCTTATATCGCCCTGAAAACCGGCGTAAAGCCGGCCAAGGTGCTGGGCGTGGCCACCTTTTACACCCAGTTCCGGCTGGAGCCTGTGGGCAAGCATCTGATTATGCTCTGCCAGGGGACGGCCTGCCATGTCAACGGCTCCGCCGCCATTGAGGAAGCGGTTCGGGATGAGCTGGGCGTGGAGGAAGGTGCCATCACCCCCGACGGCCTGTTTACCTATAACAATGTGGCGTGCCTGGGCTGCTGCAGCCTCTCGCCGGTAATGATGATAGGCGAGGAGACCTACGGCACCCTGACACCGGATAAGGCCAGAACAATATTGCGCCAAATTCGCGAAAAGGAGGCCGCCAACGCATGAAACAGAACAACGGAACACGGGTGATTGTCGGAAAGGGTAGCTGCGGAATCGCGGCGGGCGCCAACCGAATTTCCACCCTTCTGGAGAAAGGCATCCGGGACGCCGGCATCGACTGCTCGGTGGTGACAACCGGCTGCATCGGCATGTGCTATCTGGAGCCCGTTGTGGATGTGCTGCTGCCGGACGGCAGCAAGGAGACCTACGTGCGGGTGGATGCCGATGGCGCTGGCGAAATCCTCAAGTCCATCCGGGGCGAGGCAAACAATGCGGAGCAGTACAAAATCCCCCGGGAGGACGCCGAAAACCTCCACAAGCAGACCCGGGTAGCCCTGGCCAACTGCGGCGTCATCGACCCGGAGAGCATCGACGAATACATAGCCAAGGACGGCTACAAAACCGTCACGCAGACAATGAAAACCCATAGCCCGGAGGATATCATCGCCATTATTAAGGAGTCCGGCCTGGCGGGACGGGGCGGCGCAGGCTTCCCCACCTGGTTCAAGTGGCAGGCCGCCCGCAACTCCCCCTACCCGAAGGACGGCATCAAATATGTCATCTGCAACGCCGATGAGGGCGACCCCGGCGCGTTTATGGACAGAGCCGTCCTGGAGGGCGACCCCCACGCGCTGATTGAGGGCATGCTCATGGCCGCCTACGCCATCGGTGCCCGGGAAGGCGTCGTCTATGTGCGGGCCGAGTACCCGCTGGCGATTCACCGGCTGGAAAACGCCATCGCCCAGGCCGAGGAGCGTGGCTTTTTGGGCGACGACATTCAGGGAACAGGCTTCGGCTTCCGGCTCCGCATCAAGGCGGGCGCGGGCGCCTTTGTGTGCGGCGAGGAAACCGCCCTCATCGCGTCGCTGGAAGGGGAGCGGGGCATGCCTCGGCTCAAGCCGCCCTTCCCGGCCCAGAAGGGCCTCTGGCAAAAACCCAGCAACATCAATAATGTAGAAACCTACGCCAACGTGCCGTGGATCATCCGCAACGGCGGGCAGGCGTTTGCCGCCATGGGCACCGAAAACTCCAAGGGCACCAAGGTGTTCGCCCTGACCGGCAAAATCAAAAAGGGCGGTCTGGTGGAGATCCCCATGGGCAACTCCATCCGGGACGTCATCTACGGCGTCGGCGGCGGCATCAAGGAGGACAAGGCCTTCAAGGCGGTGCAGATGGGCGGCCCCTCCGGCGGCTGCATCCCGGCGGAGCTCATCGACACCCTCATCGACTACCGAACCCTGGCAGCCACCGGAGCCATCATGGGCAGCGGCGGCATGGTCGTCATGGATGAAACCACCTGCATGGTAGATATGGCCCGCTTTTTCCTGGATTTCACCTGCAAGGAAAGCTGCGGAAAATGCGTTCACTGCCGCATTGGCACCAAGCGGATGCTGGAAATTCTGACCCGCATCACCGAAGGGGAGGGCCGGGACGGCGACATCGAGCTGCTGTCCGATCTGGCTGTGCAAATCAAGGACGGCTCCCTGTGCGGACTGGGCCAAACAGCCCCCAACCCTGTCCTGACCACCATCAAATACTTCCGCAACGAATACGAGGATCACATCTATCACAAAAAGTGCACGGCCAAACAGTGCAAGCCCCTTCTGCGCTATGCCATCGACAAGGACGCCTGCACAGGCTGCACTCTCTGCTCCCGCAAATGCCCGGTGGAGGCCATCTCCGGCCAGGTGAAGCAGCCCCACACCATCGACCCCGAGGTCTGCATCAAATGTGGAAAATGCGCAGAGGTATGCCGATTCAAGGCAGTTGTAATAGATTAAACGTATGACGCGGCTGTGAAATATAGCTTGCCAAGCGTCACGCTGGTGAAATGGAGAATCGAGTGATGAGTGAAATTCGGCTGAATATAAACGGGCGGGAAGTGAAGGGCCAGGACGGCCAGACTGTCCTGGAGATCGCCCGCCACAACGGGATTGACATCCCCACCCTCTGTCACGACGACCGGGTGAAAATGTACGGCTCCTGCGGCATCTGCACCGTGGAAATGGAGGGCAACCCCCGGCTGCTTCGTTCCTGCTCCACCATGGCTGCCGACGGCATGGTGATCCACACCGACACAGAGCGGGTGCGGAAATCCCGCAAAACCGCCCTGGAGCTGCTGCTGTCCGACCATACCGGCGACTGCCGCCCCCCCTGTGTGCTGGCCTGCCCCGCCCAGACAGACTGTCAGGGCTACGTGGGCCTTATCGCCAACGGCGAATACAGGGAAGCCCTGAAGCTGGTGAAGGATAAAATCCCGCTGCCCGGCTCCATTGGCCGGGTCTGCCCCCACCCCTGCGAGGAGGCGTGCCGCCGCCAGATGGTGGAGGAGCCCATCAGCATCGCGGCCCTCAAGCAGTTTGTCGCCGACAAGGACATGGCCGACGGCGAACTGTACACAGCGCCTGTTGCGGCGGATACCGGCAAACAGGTGGCTGTCATCGGCGGCGGCCCCGGCGGCTTGACGGCTGCCTACTTCCTGCGGATGGAGGGCCACGCCGTCACCGTATACGACGCCATGCCCCAAATGGGCGGCATGCTTCAGTACGGCATCCCCGAATACCGCCTGCCCAAGCAGTACCTGCAGGCGGAGATCGACGCCATCCGGCAGACCGGCGTGGAGTTCCGCAACGGCGTAAAAATCGGCCGGGATCTGACACTGGAGTATTTGCAGGAAACCTATGACGCCGTCATCGTCGCCGTAGGTGCCTGGACCAGCACCGGCCTGCGCTGCCCCGGCGAGCAGCTTCAAGGGGTGCTGGGCGGCATCGACTTCCTGCGGGAGGTCTCTTTGGGCATGCCGGTGTACGCCGGCAAACGGGTGGCCGTCGTCGGCGGCGGCAACACCGCCATGGACGCCTGTCGCACAGCGGTGCGCCTGGGTGCCGAACAGGTGTACAACATCTACCGCCGCACCAAAAACGAGATGCCCGCCGAGGACATCGAGATTCAGGAGGCGGAAGAGGAAGGCGTCATCTTCAAGAATCTGACCAACCCCATCGAGGTGCTGGGAACAGACGGCAAGGTCACCGGCGTCCGCCTGCAAATCATGGAGCTGGGCGAGCCGGATGCCTCCGGACGCCGGGCACCTGTGGCTGTGGAGGGCAAGGAGGAGACCATCGAGGTCGACACTGTCATCGTGGCCATCGGCCAAAAGCTGAACGCGGCAGGGCTGGAGGGCATCCAGCTGACCAAATGGGGCACGATTTCCGCCGATGAAGCCAGCTTCCGCACCAGCCTGGAGGGCGTATTCGCCATCGGCGACGCCACCAACAAGGGCGCCGACATTGCCATCTCCGCCATCGGCGAGGCCAAAAAGGCGGCCGCCGTGGTCGACCGGTACCTGTACGGGGAGGACTGCCCCTACGAGGCCCTCTATCTTGTCACCAGCGACCCGGAGGCTGAGCGGTTCACCAAATACGAAAAGGCTCCCCGGGCCAAAATGCCCCACAAATCCCCTGCACAGCGGCGGGATAATTTCCTGGAAATCAATGAGGGCCTCACAGACGAGCAGGCCTGCAAGGAAGCTAACCGCTGCCTGGAATGCGGCTGCCACGACTATTTTGAGTGCAAGCTCATCGACTACGCCAACCGGTATAAGGTGGAGCCCCAAAAGCTGGCGGGCGAGGTGCACCACCGGACGATTGGGCAGGATCACCCCTACATCACCCGCAACCCGGACAAATGCATCCTCTGCGGGCTGTGCGTGCGCATCTGCGACGAGGTGGTGGGAGCCACCGCCCTGGGCCTGGCCGACAGAGGCTTCGACGCCGTTGTCAAGCCGGCGCTGGATATGCGCCTGCAGGAAACCGACTGCGTCTCCTGCGGCCAGTGCGTCAATGTTTGCCCCACCGGCGCCCTTACCGAGACTATGATGACCGCCAAGCAGGTGCCCACCCGGGAATGCGACACCGAAACCACCTGCTCCTTCTGCAGCGTCGGCTGCCGGACAAAGCTGACCCACACCGGCGATTTGCTGCTTCGCTCTCTTCCCGTCGCCCAGGACAACCGGGACGCCCTTCTCTGCATGAAGGGCCGGTTCGGCTTTGGGGAGATAGCAAAGATAGACCGTCTGCACAAGCCCCTCATCCGCCGGGATGGTACCTTGGACGAGGCCTCCTTCGCGGATGCATACATCTACACCGGCAAAAAGCTCCAATCCATCCAGACCCGCTGCGGCACAGACAGCATCGCCGTGGCAATCTCCGACCGCTACACCAACGAAGAGGCGTTCCTCCTTCGGGAATACGCCCACAAGACCCTCCACACCGGCCGCGTCTATTCCTTCAACAAGACCACCGGCGGCTTGGGAGAGGTGCTGGGCAAGGATGCCTCCACGGCGGATTTTGAGGAGCTGGAAAACACCTCCCTCATCCTGATTGTCCAAAGCGACATTCAAAAGCCGCACATGGTTGCGGGGCTGCGGATTCGCAAGGCGGCGGAGCGGGGAGCCACGATCGTCGCGGTCAACAGCTTTGCCAGTGCCGTCGACGAGATAGCGGCGATAAAGGCGGATCCCGGCAAGGATCTCGGCTTCCTCAAGGAACTGCTAAAGGCTGTCATGGAGCAGTCCGACGCCGGAAAAGCCGTGGACGGCTACGCCGAGTTGGCCGCCTCTCTCGCGTCTGTCCAGCCCGGTGACATGGCCAAGACCATCGCCGGGGAATACGTGAACGCCCAAAAGGCTGTCATCGTGTTCGAGCAGAGCAAGCTGACCGTCGACGCCCAACGGCTGCTGGGGGACATTGCCCTCTGCGGCGGCCACGCCTTTGGTGCCCGCAACGGCGTCATCCAGCTGAAACCCAACGCCAACTCCCAGGGCCTCAGCGATTTGGACATCGGAGATGGGGCGGAGCTGAGAGCCGCCATCGCAGACGGCAGCGTCAAGGGCCTCATCATCTTCGGTGAGGATGTGCCGGATCTGGATGTGTCCGGCTTGGAGTTCCTGGCCGTGCAGGATTTGCAGGTGACCCAGACTGCGGCAAAGGCCGATGCGGTATTCCCCGGCCAAAGCTTTGCCGAGGTAAACGGCACCTTCACCAACGCGGTGGGGACCGTGCAGCAGGTGACCCAGGCAGTTCCGTCGCAGATGGAGCAGTCCAACTTCGACATTGTCATGGGGCTGGATGCAGTTGCCGGCAGCCGCCTGCGGTTCCGCAGCATGGAGGATGTCGCAGTCGCCATGCACCACCGGGAGCAGCCCCAGACCACTGCTGCCAAACTGGTTGCCGCCACAGGCGACCAGCTGAGCCGTGCCGCCGCCAACACCAACGCCCTCTACAATTCCCTGATGGCCTTTGCCATGGAAAGAGGCCTGTAATCACATAGCACAGAAAAAGAACTGCCTTCCCCTTTACCGGAGAAGGCAGTTCTCTTCATTTTGAATGGATAGGGGAGACAATCAGCAGTATTTGTCGACTGCTTCGACTACCTCGGCTTTTTTGCGCACGCCGACCAGCCGCTCCACTTCCTTGCCCCCCTTGAAAATGACCAGGGTGGGGATGCTGGATACGCCGTACTCAATGGCCAAATCCCGCTCCTCATCGATATTGACCTTCCCAAAGTTGGCCTTGCCGTCCATTTCGCCGGCAATTTCCTCTACAACAGGGGCGAATACCTGGCAGGGCATGCACCAGGTCGCCCAAAAATCCACCACAGTGGGCACATCCTGCCCGATGGTCTCCAGAAACGCGCTTTTGTTCAGTTCCGTCATTTTTATACATCCTTTCCAATTTGTTGTCGATGGAGTGATTGGTTACTCTGCGTGGGTGTGCTTTTGGATATCGATATATGCCGCCGCGTTGAGTGCGGCAGTCTGGCCCTGTCCCGCCGCCCGCATGTACTGGTGGGGCTTGCCGGTGCAGTCGCCGGCGGCGTAACAGCCGGGCAGATTGGTCTGCATGGCCGCGTCCACCTTGATGAACCCGTTTTCCGTCTCCAGCCCCGGCACCAGAGAGGCGGGGGCAATGGTCTCCCGCAGCAAAAATACGCCGTCAACCGCAAGGGTTCGATTGTTCAGGATCAGCTGCTCCACCTTTCCCGAGCCGGTGATTTCCACCGGGACATCGTCCACCACCTCCACACGGCTGTCGAGAGGGCGGGTAAATGCCTTGCCGGGGACAAAATACACCTTGACCGCAACATCGCAGACAAAGTTGGCCTCCTCCACCGATTCGTCGGTATAGCCGACAATGGCTACGGTGCGATCCCGGTACAGCGGCGCGTCGCAGGTGGCGCAATAGCCGACGCCTCGTCCCAGAAACTCCGCCTCACCGGGCAGATCCTTGCTGTTAAAGACCCCGGGGCACAGAATGACCGTGGTGGCCTCCAGCGTGCGGTGTGCAGTGGCAAGGGAGAAATACTCCCCCATGGGATACACAGTGGTAACCTGCTCCGGCACAATTTCTATCGCCATTTGCTCCAAATGCTCCCGAAAGCGGGCGGCGAGATCCCCGCCGGAAATTCCCGGCAGCCCCAGATAATTGTTGATCCGAGGTGCCAATGTAATTTTGTTGCTCAAATCCGCCGCCCCAAACAGGAGGAAATCCTTCTGGCGGATTTTCAGATTCAGGGCGGCTTCCAGCCCGGCGGGGCCGCTTCCGATGATCACAGAATCCAGTCTGGCCGTAGTATCAGCTCCTTGCTCCAATTGCTATATGCGAATGCGCGGCCGCTGTCGTCCTCTGCCGAGAAATGGAATCACTCGCTATAGTATCTCTATTCTATTGCAGGTTCATACCTTTTTCAAGTACCGGGCCGAAAACAATGTGGGTATTTTTTATTTTTGGTACTGTACAGGCGGTTTTGCCGCACAATTCGCCTCAATTGTGTGACCGACGCCTTGCCAACCAAGGATACAATTTGCTATAATAATAGCAAATTCTGTCGAAGGACAAATTCAAACAAGCAGGAGGGGTAGCGTGAAACGAAGCGGTCTCAGACCAAACCGAACAAGATGTATGGCAATGCTTGCGGTATTGACGATTCTAATCAGCGTATTGTTTCCCGGCTTTCAGGCGGACGCTGCGACAATAAAAATCAAAACTGGTAAAACCTCATATACGGCGAAAAACGCCATGCTGGGCATCGACGTGTCCCGCTGGCAGGGCAGCATCAACTGGAAAAAGGTTGCGGCAACGGATGTGCAGTTTGTGTTTGCCCGGGCATCCTGCGGCACCGACACCGATGCCTATTTTGTTCAGAACGCCCAGGGCGCCTACGATAACAAGCTTCACATCGGCGCGTACCACTACGCCATGTTCAAGGACAGCGCCTCTGTAAAAAAAGAAGCCGCCGTCTTTCTCAAGCAGCTCAAAAAAGTCAAGCTGACCTACCCGGTGGTACTGGATATCGAAAATCACTACGGCCTCAGCAAATCCAAGCTGACAACGCTGTCCCTGCAGTTTATGAAGATACTGGAGGACGCGGGCTACACCGTCATGATCTATACATACCAAAACTTCTTTACCGGCCGGCTGAACCTCTCCAAGCTGGAGGGCTACGACCGGTGGGCGGCCAATTACTCGGACAAGCCAACCGGCGTCAATTACGCCATCTGGCAGTTTTCCAGCCGGGGCAAGGTCAACGGAATCAACGGCAACGTGGATTTGAACGTGGCGTTGAAAAACGTCGCCACCAAGAAAATTGCCGGCAACACCAAAACCTCCAAGGACAAGACGATTTCCGTGAGCGTCTCCACAATGTCCACCTCCGGCAGTTCCTCCTCCGGCACCACCAAAACCAACACAAACAAGACCAACACCACCAATACCACCAAGACAAATACCTCAACGAACACCACCAAGACCAACACATCGTCGTCCTCGTCCACCGCCGCGCCCAAGCCATCGACGAGCACGCCGTCCTCCCCAAAGCCCACCGAGCCAAAGACAGACTCCGGCTCCGCCATATCGGGCACCGAGCGAACCGCCTTCCAATTCCTCAACGAATACTACGGCTTCGATTTCCATCCCGACGCCCCGGTGGACGTTGACGAAATCGACATGGCCCTGTTCAAGGCGTTCCAAATGGAACTGAACAAGCAGTTTGGCACCAAGCTGGAAGTCAACGGCTACCTGGGCGATACGGAGCTGACCGAGCTTTCCACCATGAAATTTACCCGTGACAAAACGAAGGGACGGGTCACCACCCTGATTCAAATCCGGCTCTTCTACATGGACTACCTCAGCGAATTGACCGGCGTGTACGACAACAAGATGATCGAGGCGATTCAGGATTTGCAGATTGCCTGCAACCTGGAGCCCAGCGGCAGCATGACCAAGGATACCTGGATGGAGATTCTGGCATTGTAACCGGCGGCGGAAATCCTTTTTCGAGGGGATTTCCGCCTTTTTGCGCCGCCAACGCCGGCCCATCTGCGGGATTTTGTGTAATGCGGATAGGTTTCATTTTATTTGCCCGCAAAGTTGGGTGAAATTTTGTATTGTAACAAATGAATAATCGGTGTATTATTTATGTATTGTGAAGGATTCGACGAACAGGGCTTTGTGAAAAGTACGCTTACTTTG
This sequence comes from Ruminococcaceae bacterium OttesenSCG-928-L11, assembly GCA_030265885.1. GTDB lineage: Bacteria > Bacillota > Clostridia > Oscillospirales > Ruminococcaceae > WRAV01. The sequence goes on from JAJDGX010000019.1 coordinate 25,222, forward strand.
ACGCAAAGCTATTTTGCTGCCTATATCAATGAAAAGGGGCCTGTGCAATGAATGTGGATCTGCATCAATTTAGTGGGGCATGCCGTTGCGGTGAGGAACACCGCCTTCTGACAAAATACATTCGAATCGAAAAGGGCATCGTCGCCAAGCTGGGGGAGATTGTTGATTCCCTTGGCCTGCCCAAGCGCTGCTGCATTGTGTGCGACAGCAACACCAACGTCTTTGCCGCCCTGGCGGGCAAGGCGCTGGGCGACAGACTGCATCCCCTGCGGCCCGCCATCGTGCTTAACCCCGACAACCTCCACGCGGACGAGATTGCCGTGGAGCGGGTTATGACACAGCTTGCCGTGGATACCGGCTGGCTGTTGGCCGTCGGCTCCGGCACCATTCACGACGTTACCCGGTACGTGGCGACTCAAAAGGGGATTCCCTTTGTATCCTTTCCCACGGCGGCCAGTGTGGACGGCTTTGTCTCCACCGTGTGCGCCATGACCTGGAAGGGCTTCAAGACCACCATCATTGGCTCCGCGCCGGTTGCGGTCATCGCTGATACCGATATTTTCGCCAACGCGCCCTATCGCCTGACCGCGTCGGGAATCGGCGATGTTCTGGGCAAATACACAGCCCTGGCCGACTGGGAAATCGCCCACATCCTCACCGGTGAGCCCATTTGCCGGGACATCTACGCCATATCGGAGCAGGCTGTCCGCGAGGTGCGGGAGAATCTGGACGGAATCCGCGCCATGGAGCCGGAGGCCTGTGAAAAGCTGCTCCACGCCCTGCTGATGACCGGTATCGCCATGCAGCTGTGGAACGACTCCCGGCCCGCGTCGGGATCGGAGCACCACTTCTCTCATTTCTGGGAGATGGAGCGAATCAATAAAAAGCTGGACGCTCTCCACGGGGAAAAGGTCGGCATCGGCCTGCTGCTGGCGATGGACTATTATCATAGGCTGGGCGAGGTCGACGACATTGCGTCCCATCTGGTTGCCTACTCGGGCCTGCCGGAGGAGGGACTTCGCCGGATATACGGCGAGCTGTTTGAATCCACCATGGAAGAAAACACGCCGGATCCCCTGCCGGAAATTGACCGGGACACTCTCATTGAGAAATGGCCGCAGATAGCGGCGGTACTGCGGGGACTCCCCGATTTGGACGAACTGCGCGCCGATATGAAGAAGGCGGCCTGCATGACGGAACTGGAGCAAATCGGCTTGGATGCATCCTGCATAGCCGACAGCGCGACCTACTCTCCCTATGTTCGCAACCGCATGACCGCAATGCGCCTGCGCAAGCTGACTGACCTGTAACTAACGCTCCGTTGTCTTAAAAAATCCGGGATTTTCCCGGATTTTTTTGCATCCCGGCCCAATTGCCGGACAAACTAACGACAGAACCCAATCAACCTCTGCAATTGTGACAAAACTGTGAAAGAAATGTTGATAAAATACACAGTTTTGTATTGATTTATACACAAATATATGGTAACATTTTACTACGGTACATTCCGAACAGGAGAAGCCAACATCGAAAGGAGGCTGTCTGATGGAATCCAGATCCAGAGAAGTCAGCGCCAGGGGAGACAAGAATATCGCTATCCGCATCGTACCCGGACATTTTGCGACCAACCACTCCCACATCAATTTCTATGTGGATATGTCGGGCATCAAAACCCGCCACAAAATGGCAAAGCGCGCCGGGGAGCAGCTGGCCCGCGCCTACAGCATGACCAGCATCGACACCATCATCTGTCTGGAGGGAACCGAGGTAATCGGCGCGTTCCTGGCCGATTACCTGACCCAGTCCGGCCATATGGACATGAACAGCGGCAAGGAGATCTGCGTGCTGACCCCGGAGCTTAACAGCAACAACCAGATGATCTTCCGGGACAATATCCAAAGCGAGGTCTGGAACAAGCACATTCTGCTGCTCATCGCCTCCGCCTCCACCGGCAAAACCATCAACCGCGCGGTGGACTGCCTCAACTACTACAGCGGCCAGCTCATCGGCATCGCCGCCGTATTCAGCGCCGTGCGCAGCAGCAACGGCATCGATGTCCGCTCCATTTTTACCGAGGCGGATTTGCCCTCCTACGAGACATTTATCCCGGCGGAATGCGAAATGTGCAAGCAAAAGCAGAAAATTGACGCCATCGTCAACAGCCACGGCTATTCCAAGCTATAGCCGCTTGGACTTTCCCTATACTATACAAAAAAGACAGCTTGCCCCGCCTGAAATATGGTGGGGCAAGCTCTTGTTTTTCTTTGCATTGGATTTGACAAGCCATAGGAAATATGGTAACATATATTACGAAACAAGAACATATACAAATTTGGTAGCAGTTAATATTGCCGGCCAAACAAAATTTGTGCCCTGCGGAACGCGGGGATAGATAGCGCACCGGGGTGCGGGTAGGAGGAACAACGTGTTAGAACTGAAAAACCTGTCGTTTCAAGTACGGGACGACAACGGGAAAAAAGAAATATTGCAGGATGTCAGCCTGGTAATCGAGGAGCGCAGCTTTGTGGTCATCACAGGCCCCAACGGCGGCGGCAAATCCACTCTGGCCAAGCTTATCATGGGCATCGAGTCGCCCACCAGCGGCCAAATCCTGTTTAACGGCGAGGACATCACCGCCCTTGGCCCCACCGAGCGGGCGGCCAGAGGAATCGGCTTTGCGTTTCAGCAGCCGGTTCGGTTCAAGGGTCTGGCCGTGCGGGATTTGCTTTCCCTGGCCGCCGGCAAAACGCTGAACACCGAGGAAGCCTGCGCCTACTTGTCCGAGGTAGGCCTCTGCGCCCTGGAGTACATCGACCGGGAGCTGAACGCCAGCCTGTCCGGCGGCGAGATGAAGCGCATCGAAATCGCCATGCTGATGGCACAGGGGACAAGCCTCTCTGTCTTTGACGAGCCGGAGGCGGGCATCGACCTGTGGAGCTTCCAAAATCTGATCCGCGCGTTCGAAAAAATGCGGGACGCCCACAACCGGGCCGTCGTCATCATCTCCCACCAGGAGCGGATTTTGGCCATTGCGGACAAGGTCGTGGTCATTGCGGGTGGCCGCATCACCACAACCGGCAACAAGGAGGAAATCCTGCCATCCCTGCTGGGGAACCCGGATTCCTGCGAATTTTTTAGGGGGGCTGTCTGATGAATCCGGATGAAATCAAGGTACTGGAAACCATTGCGGGGCTCAGCGGATTCCCGGAGGGCGCGTTCAACATCCGCGTCAACGGCGGAAGCGCCGGGAGAAGCAGCACCGCCAATGTCAAAATAGAGCCGAAGGCCCTGGGCTCCGGCATCGATATCCACGTGGCGCCCGGCGCGACAGAGACTGTCCACATTCCGGTTGTCATCAGCGAAAGCGGCGTGGTGGAAACCGTATACAACGACTTCTATATCGGCGAGGGTGCCGACGTTGTCATCGTGGCGGGCTGCGGCATTCACAACTGTGGGGCCAACCTCTCCCAGCACGACGGCGTCCACTCCTTCCACATCGAAAAGGACGCCCGGGTCGTCTACTCCGAAAAGCACTACGGCGACGGTGACGGCACAGGCGGCCGCGTTCTCAACCCGGTTACCAATGTGTTTATGCAGCCCGGCAGCTACATGGAGATGGACACCGTCCAAATCGAGGGCGTGGACAGCACCAAGCGGGTGACAAACGCCGACCTTGCCGACGGCGCCGTGCTGGTGGTCAAGGAAAAGCTGATGACCCACGGGGAGCAATACGCGGAAACCTTCTTTGAGGTCAACCTCAACGGGGAGGACTCCAGCTGCAACCTCATCTCCCGCTCCGTGGCCAAGGAGCAGTCCAAGCAGCTGTTCCTCTCCAAGATAAGCGGCAACAACAAGTGCATGGGCCACTCCGAGTGCGACGCCATCATCATGGACGACGCCAGCGTCAAGGCCGTGCCGGAAATCACCGCCAACCACGTGGACGCGGGCCTGATTCACGAGGCCGCCATCGGCAAAATTGCCGGGGAGCAGATCATGAAGCTGATGACCCTCGGTCTCACCGAAGCCGAGGCCGAAGCGCAGATCATCAACGGCTTCCTGAAATAGAATCCAACCAAAGCAAACAACGGCGCATCCACCCACGGATGCGCCGTTGCTCATTGGCGGCTAAACTGGTTATGTATTACGGTCAACAACCTATCTGCGCCGTTTCCGCCGGGGAGCAGCCGCCTTATCGCGGGCCTCGGCCACAGCGGGGCCGCGCTCGGCTCGGGGGGGTCTCTCAGCCCGGGGAGACCGCTCAGCCCGAGGGGCCCGATCGGCCCGGGGCGGCCGTTGCCGGGTTTGGGGCGGGATAACCTCAAAAATCTGCATGGGATACGGATGCTCCTCCACCACCGCAACCTCTTTGCCAATCAGCTTCTGAATGTCCTTCAGGTAGGCTTTTTCCGCAAAGTCGCAAAAGGAGATGGCGATGCCGTCCAGTCCGGCTCTGCCGGTTCTGCCGATGCGGTGGACATAGGTTTCCGGCTCGTTGGGCAAATCGTAGTTGATGACATGGGACAGCTGGTCGATGTCGATGCCCCGCGCCGCAATATCGGTGGCGACCAGAATGCGGGTTCTGCCCGCCTTAAAATCGGCCAGAGCCTTCTCGCGGGCCCCCTGCGACTTGTCCCCGTGAATGGCGCCCGCGTTGATTCCGGCCTTGTTCAGGGTACGGCTTATCCGGTCAGCGCCGTGCTTGGTGCGGGAGAACACCAGCGCCGAAACGATGGCCTTATCCGCCAGCAGATGAATCAGCAGTCGCCCCTTGTTGGCCTTGTCCACAAAGTAGACGGACTGGGAGACGGTATCCACCGTAGAGGACACCGGCGTCACCGCCACCGTAACCGGGTCGCGGAGAATGGAGGCAGCCAGGGTCGTGATTTCCTTGGGCATGGTGGCGGAAAACAACAGGGTTTGCCGGTCACTGGGCAACTGGGCAATCACCCGCTTTACATCGTGGATGAAGCCCATATCCAGCATGCGGTCGGCCTCGTCCAGCACAAACATGGAAATGCGGCTCAAATCGCACAGGCCCTGGCCAATCAAGTCGTTGAGCCGGCCCGGCGTCGCCACCAGAATGTCCACACCGGCCCGGAGGGCGGCCACCTGAGGCCCCTGTCCCACACCGCCAAAGACGACAGCGGTGCGCAGCCGGGTGTAGCGTCCATATGCCTTAAAGCTTTGGGTCACCTGGGCCGCCAGCTCTCTTGTGGGGGTCAGCACCAGGGCCTGCAGGGTGTTGGCCGGTGCGCCCGCCTGGCGCTGCTTGTACAGGGTTTGCAGAATGGGAATCGCAAAGGCCGCTGTCTTTCCGGTTCCTGTCTGGGCGCAGCCAAACAGATCCTTTCCCTCCAGCAGCAGCGGAATTGCCTGTGTTTGAATGGGGGATGGGTGCCGGTAGCCCTCGTGCTCCAGTGCACGCAGTATGGGTCGTGTCAGGTTTAACTCGGTAAAATTCATAGATTCTCCTGTGTTTGGATTTTTTATGTCTCCCCGACCCAAGGGGCTTGCTTCGGGAAGAATCATTGCAATAAGGAAAGCGGCAAATATCTGGGGGATGCCACGCCGCACTTCCTACCATTATACGCCACAATGGACAGATTCTCAACCAATGATTTGTAAATCGTCCCGGCAGTGCCCCGAGGGGCGGGGAATCGGCCCCGGATGTCGCGACGCAACAGGCCCTAAGGCGCGCGGAGCTGTTGGGTTCAGCGTCACGCTGGTTGACAATCGGCGAGTCCGTCGGTAAACTATTAAGAAAAAAGGGGAGGCCACATGCAGGAATTATCTGGATTGATACGAAAAGCCGTGGATGAATACGAAATGATAGCGGCAGGGGATCGCATCGCGGTAGGGGTCAGCGGCGGCAAGGATTCGGTGGCTCTGCTGGCGGGTCTGTGCAAGCTGCGCCGCTTTTACCCCAAGCCGTTTGACCTGGTGGCCGTCACGGTGGATCCCTGCTTTGACAACAGGCAGACCGACTACTCGCCCATTCAAACGCTGTGCGACCAACACGACATCCCCTACGTTATCCGCCGCAGCGAGCTGGGGACTATTATCTTTGAGGAACGACAGGAAAGCAACCCCTGCAGCCTGTGCGCCCGTATGCGCCGGGGCATGCTCCACGATATGGCCAGGGAAACCCACTGCAACAAGATTGCTCTGGGCCACAATTACGACGACGCCGTCGAAACCTTCCTGATGAACCTGTTTAACGAGGGGCGAATCGGCTGCTTTCAGCCGGTGACCTGGCTGTCCCGCAAGGAATTGACCATGATACGCCCCCTGATTTTCGCGCCGGAGCGAACGGTGCGCAACATCGTGGCCCGCAACAGCCTGCCCATCGTCAAGAGTAAATGCCCGGTGGATGGGAAAACCAACCGGGAAGAGATGAAGCAGTGGATCGAGCAAATGGAGAAGAGCCGCTTTCCGGATCTGGGGAAGCTGGTGTTTGGCGCCATCCGCCGCGGCCATGTGGACGGCTGGTAATCCCTTGCACCCGTCATCCTGTTTTTAACCTGATTTCAATTGAAAAACAGGCCCATCTGCGATATAATGCTTTCATCAGGTATTTCACGAGACAAAACAGGAAAGGCAGGCTGAGAAATGGGAATTATCAAGGCTATCACCTCCGCTGTTGGCGGCACACTGGCCGACCAATGGCTTGAATGCATACAGCCCGACGATATGGGAGAAAAAACCGTCATGACCGGCGGTGTCCTTGTCCGCCGGAACGACCGCCGCAACCAGAACAAAAAGAGCAGCGGCGGAGTCATCACCAACGGCTCCACTATTTTGGTGGAGCAAAACCAGTGCATGCTGCTGGTAGACGGCGGCAAAATTGTGGATTACAGCGCGGAACCCGGCTACTACACCGTGGACAATGCCCGCTCGCCCTCTCTCTTCAACGGCGAACTGGACAAAGCGCTGGAGGACACCTTCAACCGGATTCGCTACGGCGGTGCCGCGCCCCAAATGCAAAAGGTCTACTACATCAACACCCAGGAAATCAAGAACATTCCCTTTGGCACCGTCAACGCCATCAACTACTTCGACAATTTCTACAACGCAGAACTGTATCTGCGCTGTCACGGCTATTTTTCCATTCGCATCACCGACCCGCTGAAGTTTTTTGCCGAGGCAATTCCCCGCAACGCGGAGCGGGTGCAAATAGACGACATCAACAAGCTCTACCTCTCCGAACTGCTGACAGCCCTGCAATCCGCCATCGGCAAAATGTCGGTGGATAACATCCGCATCTCCCACGTCACCTCCAAAAGCATGGAACTGGCCAAATACATGGCGGACATCCTGGACGAGGACTGGCTCCAGCGGCGTGGCATGCAGATTGAATCGGTGGGCATCGCCAGCATCTCCTACGACGAAAACTCCAAAAAGCTGATTGATATGCGCAATCAGGGGGCCATGCTGTCGGATCCCTCCATCCGGGAGGGCTACATGCAGGGCAGCGTTGCCCGCGGAATTGAGGCTGCCGGCTCCAACAAGGCCGGGGCAACCCAGGGCTTTATGGGCGTCGGCATGGGCATGAATATGGGCGGCGGTTATATGTCCGGCGCCAGCGCGGCCAACCAAGCCCAAATGGAGCGGGAGAAGGCCGCCGCGCAGCAGCAACAGGCGGCAGACAGCTGGACATGCGGCTGCGGTACCAAAACCTCCGGCAATTTCTGCTCTGCCTGCGGCAAGCCAAAACCCACCGACGGCAAGTGGAAATGCGTGGAATGCGGCGCCATGAGCACCGGGCGCTTCTGCTCCCAGTGCGGTGCCAAGG
>JAJDGX010000189.1 GCA_030265885.1 Ruminococcaceae bacterium OttesenSCG-928-L11
GATAACCAGAAGGATGCCGATGAAAATCAGCGCATAGGGCAGAACGATGGAATAAATTGCCAGGATGATGGAGGCGATATCCTTGCGGTTCAGACTGCCGGCACGCTTGCGCAGTTCAGCCTCCTGCCGTTCCTCCTCCGCCAGCTTTTCGGGGGGAAGGTTGGCCTTGCGGATGCGCTCCAAATCCTCATCCACCCGGCTTTTTCCAAAGAAAGACAACAGCGACCCTCCCAGGGCCTGTTGACACAAAGCGAACGGCCCGTATTTTTGGCGATTTTGGGGCTCATTGTCGTTGACACAGACAAACATCAGACTGATTCATCTGCACCGCCTGGAAATGCACGAAAATCGCTCATTAAAACATGCATTCCGTTTGTGGCAACAGACCCTAGAATTTGCTCTGGGCCTTGTGGCACATGACAAAGTGGCCGGGCTCCAGCTCCTTGCTTTCGGGGATGATCTCTTTGCACATGTCCTTGGCGTAGGGGCAGCGGGTATGGAACCGGCAGCCGGAGGGCGGCTTGGCGGGGGAGGGGATGTCCCCTTCCAGGATGATGCGCTTCTTGTTCTGGCGGTTGGTGGGGTCAAAGGAAGGGGCCGCCGAGAGCAGGGCCTCGGTGTATGGGTGGAGCGGGTTGTCGAAAATCTGATCCTTGGATCCGGTTTCTACAAGCTGGCCCAGATACATGACGCCGACATCGTCGCTGATGAATTTCACGACAGACAGGTCATGGGAGATGAACAGGTAGGTCAGGCCCATTTCGTCCTGCATATCCTTGAGCAGGTTGATGATCTGGGACTGAATGGAGACGTCCAGGGCGGAGACGGCTTCGTCGCACACCACGAATTCCGGGTTGACGGCCAGTGCGCGGGCAATGCAGATGCGCTGCCGCTGTCCGCCGGAAAATTGGTGGGGATACCGGTTGGCCTGCTCCGGGAAAAGGCCGCATTTGCCGATGATCTCGATGACCTTATCCTTCATCTCCGCCTTGTTGGCGACCAGCTTGTGCTGGATCATGGCCTCGCCCACAATCTCGCTGACCGGCAGGCGGGGGTTGAGGGAGCTGAAGGGATCCTGGAAGATGATCTGCATTTTGGTGCGCAGGCTGTTCATAGCCCGCTTGTTGGCGCCGATGACGTCCTGCCCGTCAAAGGTGACGGTGCCCTCGGTGGCCTCCAGCAGGCGGAGCAGCACGCGACCGGTGGTGGACTTGCCGCAGCCGGATTCGCCCACCAGCCCCATGGTGCGCCCTCTCCGGATGGAGAAGGAGATGTCGTCCACAGCCTTGACGTGGCCGACGGTTTTGCGGAACACGCCCGCCTTAATGGGGAAATATTTTTTCAGGTGTTGCACCTGGATCAATGCTTCTGCCATTTCGAACCCTCCTCTTGCTTGCCCTGGCATGCCCAGCAGAATACCTTGTGCTGGTCGGAAATTGCCGTTTCGGGCGGGAATTCCTTTGTGCATTTGTCGGTCACCTTGTCACAGCGGGGGTGGAAGGGGCAGCCGGAGGGCTTTTGGCTCAGGTCGGGGACGCCGCCGGGAATGACATGGAGCCGATCGGAGGAGGTGGACATATCGGGCTTGGAGTTGATGAGCCCGATGGTGTAGGGGTGGCTGGGGTTCAGGAAAATATCCTGTACCGAGGCGGTCTCCACCACCTTGCCGGCGTACATGACCATGACGCGGTCGCTCATTTCGGCGATGACGCCCAGGTCGTGGGTGATAAAGATGATGGAGGCGTTGATCTTCTTTTTCAGGTCGTTCATCAAGTCCAGCACCTGGGCCTGGATGGTGACGTCGAGGGCGGTGGTGGGCTCGTCGGCGATCAGCAGCTTGGGCTCGCAGGCCAGGGACATGGCTATCATGGCCCGCTGCCGCATGCCGCCGGACAGGGCAAAGGGGTATTCCCCCACAACCCGCTCCGGGTTGGGAATCCGCACCAGATCCAGCAGGCGGATGCTCTCCTCCCAGGCTTCCTTTTTGCTCATGCCACGGTGGAGAATCATGGTTTCGCTGAGCTGGTCGCCGATTTTGAAGATGGGGTTCAGGGAGGTCATGGGCTCCTGAAAGATAAAGGAGATCTTGTTGCCGCGCACCTTGCGCATCTCATCGTCGCTGATGGTGAGCATATCCTGGCCCTCAAAGAGGATTTCGCCGCCCTCGTACTTGCCGGGGGGCGTCTCCACCAGGCGGAGGATGGACATGCTGGAAATGCTTTTGCCGCAGCCGGATTCGCCCACAATGCCGAGGGTTTCCCCCTCGTTGACGAAAAAGCTGACGTCGTCAACCGCCTTTACTGTGCCGGAATCGGAATGAAAATATGTTTTGAGGTTCTTTACCTCCAGTAGGGGTTTGTTTGATTTGCCGCTCATTGTCGTATGAAACGTGGAGACTGCCCCAGAGGCGCCCCACGTTTTCTCCTCCTTTCTGTTTTGGTTGTGCATGGACGGCGTTTTACCGTTTCATTTTCGGGTCGATGGCATCGCGGAGGCCGTCGCCCAGAATGTTAAAGCACATAACAGAAAGGAAAATGCAGATACCGGGGGGAATCCAGTACCACCATTTGTTTTTGATGACCAGCAGATCCTTGGCCTCTGTAATCATGTTGCCCCAGGTGGGAGTCGGCGGTGCGACGCCCAAGCCAAGGAAGGACAGGGAGGTTTCCACCAGGATGGCGCTTGCCATACCCAGAGTGGCGTACACGATGACATAGGCCAGCACGTTGGGGAACAGGTGACGGAATATCCGGCGGAAGTCGCTGATGCCCAGCGCCTCGCAGGCCTCCATGTACTCCTGCTCCCGCAGCACCAGAATTTGGCCGCGGACAATGCGGGCAATGTTGGGCCACTGCAAAATGGCGAGGGCAAATATAAGCGTGCGCACACTGGAGCCAAAGACGGCGACAATGGTGATACACATAATCATGAAGGGGAAACTCATAAAAATTTCGCACAGCCGCATGATAATGGTGTCGGCCATTTTGCCGTAATACCCGGCAATGCTGCCGAGGATGATGCCGATGAAGCATTGAATGCCGGTTACGCTCAGGGAGACGCCGAGGGAGATGCGGCCGCCATAGAACAGGCGGGTGAACATATCCCGGCCGATTTTATCCGTGCCCAGCCAGTGGGCGGCGGAGGGGGGCTGTTCCCGGCTGAGGGCATCGGTCTGCTCCATTCCATAGGGGGAAATCAGCGGGACGAAGATGCACAGCAGCACAATGATGGCCAATATCCACAGACTGACGATGGCCAGCCTGTTCTTGCGGAACTTGCGGATAACCAATCCCCAATAGGATTCGTTGGATACCTTGACGGCGGTGTCGGGCGCCGCCACAGCTTCTACATTTTTCATAATATCGTAGGATTACCGGCGGTTGGATGCCGGTAACCGTTCCTCCTCTCCAGACATATTGGCAGTGCCATTATTCGTATTTGATGCGGGGGTCGGCCGCCGCATACAGGATATCTGCGACAATGGTACTGAGGAGGGTGACGAGGGCCAGCATGGCGTTGATGCCCATGATAAGGGGATAGTTTCGGTTCAGGCTGGCTTCGACGGAGATTTTGCCGATGCCGGGGTAGCCGAAGATGTTCTCGGTGACTACGGCGCCGGACAGCAGGCTGGGAATCTGGAATCCCAGCAGCGTGATGATGGGGATAATGGCGTTGCGGAATGCATGGCGGAAGATGACGACGGATTCCTTGAGGCCCTTGGCCCGGGCAGTCCGCACATAATCCTGCTTGATGACCTCCAGCATGCTGGAGCGGGTGTACCGCATAAAGGAAGCGGCCGAGCTTGTCCCCAATACAATGGCTGGCAGCACCATGTGGTGGAGCTTATCCAGAAGCTTGACCCAGAAGCCCTTGTTTCGCAGCAGGGCGTCCTGCAGGCCGAACAGGGGGAACCACTCCAGGTCGATGGCGA
>JAJDGX010000190.1 GCA_030265885.1 Ruminococcaceae bacterium OttesenSCG-928-L11
GGCAAGATAAACCTTTTTATCCGAACTGTGCTTGGGCGCATTGCCCCTCGCGACAAGGCTGTGCGCCCACCAACGCATCAGTCCAGGCGAAGCCTGCAAAAAAGATCCCCCACAACGCAACAATCAAAAAAACGGTGAGGCAATCCCCACCGTTTTTTTCAGTTATTGAGCCGCAGCCTCCTGCGGCAAGGCCTTCTTTCGGGCATCCAAAATATACCACAGATACGACCAGGTTCCCCGCAGCACAGCCCCCAGGCAAATACCCAGCCAAATGCCGTTCAGCCCCATGCTGGTAAGGGAGAGGAAATAGCACAGAGGCACCCGAATGCCATTGCTGACAACACTGATGATGGAGGGCTCCAGGGTGCGGCCCGCCCCCTTGAATGCGCCGGCGGAAACAGACTCCAGGCACATGGGAAGCTGGCACATGGCCAGGAACTGGAGGTACACGGCCCCCATCTTCACCAGATCCGGATCCGGGAGGAAGATGGAGAACAGGGCTCCCCCCGCAAAGAACAGCAGCAGGGTAATCATGATGCCCCATATGGCCATGACGATAGAGGAGATTTTGAAGCCCTGGGCGATGCGGTCGTGCTTGCCGGCACCGAAATTTTGGCCCACATAGGCGGTAAGCGCGGTGCCAAAGCCGCCGCCGATGAGCCACGACAGGGATTCGATTTGAGAGCCTACCCGGCTGACCGCCATGGCATTGGCACCAAAGGCCGCCACAAAGCGGGAATTGATCATGGACAGGAATGTGAAGAGCATGCTCTCAATGGCGATGGGGAAGCTCCAGCGCAGGATCTGCTTGCAGTGGGGGGCACTGGGGCGGACAAAGAACCGATATTCCGTAAAGGGGCGGTTTTTATCCTTGAGCAAGGCGACGATCATCAGCAGGCACACGACGCCCTGCGACAGGATGGTTGCCAGAGCGGCGCCCTGGATTCCCATATCGAGAGTGAAGATCATCAGCGGGTCGAGAATGATATTGCAGATGAGGCCCGCGGTATTGGCGAGGAAAGGGGTGCGGGAATTTCCCGAACCGTTAAATGTACCGGTGATAACAGCCGATAAATAAGTAAACGGGATTCCCAGGGCGGCGATGGCAAGATAGTTTTCGGTGTCGATGCGGACATTGGCCTCCTGGATGTTGAAAAAGCCTACCAGAGGCCGACGGAAGGCTATCATTCCCACGGTGTACAATATGCCCAGCCCCGCTGCCAGCAGCATGGCGTTTTGGGAATAGATGCGGGCGTTTTCGGTGTCGGAGCGGCCCAGGGACTGGGATACGCCGATTTCTGACCCCATGCGGCCTATCATCATCAGGGCCCCGGAGAGCCACATGTACATTCCCGCCGTGCCGGAGGCCGCCACGGCATCGCTGCCGACCCGGCCCAGCCAGAACATGTCGGTGAGATTGTAGGTCATCTGCATGAGTTGGGTGCCCATAATGGGGAGTGCCACCAGGAGCAGTTTTTGCAAAATACTGCCGCTGGTCAAATCGTAGTTGTTTGAGGATCGATCCGCCATATACTCACTTTTCCTTTTTCTCAGATAGGGCGATTCCTCCGGTGTGAGCGGACAAATCGTCGGTTTGCCTGTGGCGCAGACAGGCCCCTGCTCGCAAAACATATTTTCGCATTTATTCGGTATACGTTACAGGATAATACCACACTATCCGGCAAAAATCAAGATCCGGGCGTGGCGGTGGCGGGGCAACACTTTACAGCTTACTCATTTTGTTGTCACAAAATCTGTTTATCATAAGAGCAAATTGGAAATAGATTTTTGTTCGCAGCTTCGCAGGCAAAGCCATACGACGGGGCACTTTGCCTGCAGAGGTCTCTATTCATCTGTGCCCGGTCGGAATGGAGGTTGGCATGGCGAGATCAAGCAAAGGGGAAGCATCCTGCAATGTTACCAGGTCGGAAAGTCTGCTGCCGAAAATTCATCTTGTGCCCTTGGATAAGATAGCCGGGTTCGACGTGCGGCCGGGCTTTTACCAGATCAGCGGCGCGACGGCGATTCCCTGCGGTGTCAATTTTACGGTGCAGTCGGTGGGGGCTACCAAATGTGAACTGCTGCTCTTTCACCGGGAGGAGCGGGAGCCTTATGCGGTTCTGGAATTTCCGGAGCACTATCGCATCGGCACGGTTTACTCCATGATTGTGTTTAACCTGAGCATCTTTGATTTTGAGTACGCCTATCGGCTGGATGGGCCCTATGACCCCGGCAGAGGGCTGCTGTTTGATAAGGCCAATATCCTGCTGGATCCCTATGCCAAGGCGGTCACCGGGCAAAGCGCCTGGGGCTGCCGCCGGGAGGAGGGCAGCCTCTACAAGGCGAGGGTGGTGGAGGATGACTTCGACTGGGGCAACAGCAAGCAGCCGCTGATTCCCATGGCGGATCTTGTCATTTATGAGATGCATGTGCGGGGCTTTACCAGGCATCCGTCCTCCGGAGTGGATTTCCCCGGTACCTTTGTGGGGCTGTGGGAGAAAATTGAGTATCTCAAGGACTTGGGTGTCAACGCGGTGGAGCTGATGCCGATCTTTGAGTTTGATGAAATGCGGGATTACCGGGAGCATGACGGCAATGTGCTGATCGATTACTGGGGCTACAATTCCGTGTGCTTCTTTGCGCCCAATACCAGCTATACCGGTGGGTTGGAGTTTAACCGGGAGGGCAATGAGCTGAAGCAGCTCATCAAGGCCCTCAACTCCAACGGCATCGAGGTTATTTTGGACGTGGTGTTCAACCACACCGCCGAGGGCAATGAGCAGGGGCCATCCTTCTCCTTCAAGGGCTTTGACAACAACGTTTACTATATGCTGACCCCTGACGGCAAATACTACAATTTCAGCGGCTGCGGCAATACCCTCAACTGCAACCATCCCATTGTGCAGCAAATGATATTGGAGTGCCTGCGCCACTGGGTGATTGAGTACAGGGTGGATGGCTTCCGCTTTGATTTGGCCTCGATTTTGGGGCGCAATCAGGATGGGTCGCCTATGTCCAACCCGCCGCTGCTGCAAAATCTGGCCTTTGACCCGGTGCTGGCCAATGTCAAGCTTATCGCCGAGGCTTGGGATGCCGGCGGGCTGTATCAGGTGGGAAGCTTTCCCGCCTGGAGCCGCTGGGCGGAGTGGAACGGCAAATACCGGGACGATATGCGCAGCTTCCTGAAAGGGGACGGCGGCCTGGCCGAGGCGTTTGTCCAGCGGATGGCCGGCTCCCCCGACCTGTATGACCCGTGGCACCGGGGCTCCAATGCGTCGGTGAATTTCATCACCTGTCACGATGGGTTCCCCCTGTATGACCTGTACAGCTACAACCACAAGCACAACGAGGCCAACGGCTGGAACAACACCGACGGCACCGACGACAACCGAAGCTGGAACTGTGGCGCGGAGGGGGAAACCGATGACCCCGGTGTTCTCTCCCTGCGCCGCAGGTTAATCAAGAATGCCTGTGCCACCCTGCTGTGCAGCCGGGGAACACCTATGTTCCTGGCTGGGGATGAGTTTTGCAATACTCAGTTTGGCAACAACAATCCCTATTGTCAGGACAACGAGATTTCCTGGCTGGATTGGTCTTTGCTGGATAAAAACCGGGATATTTATGAGTTTTTCCGGTATATGATTGGGTTCCGCAAGGCACACAATGTACTGCGGCGCTCCACGGGGCTTTGCAGCTGTGGGTTCCCGGAGATCAGTTTTCACAGCGAACAGGCGTGGAAAAACGACTACAGCTGGGAAAGCCGGGTGCTGGGGGTTATGTTTGCCGGGGCTGCCCCCGACGGCGGGGATGACATTGTGTACTTTGCCATCAATGCCTTTTGGGAGGCGAGGGAGATGGTGCTGCCGCAGCTGCCGCCCCACA
>JAJDGX010000191.1 GCA_030265885.1 Ruminococcaceae bacterium OttesenSCG-928-L11
TTACCGGCGCCCTTTGCCCGTCCGCTCGCTTATTGTGGCAGAAAGGCCACAAACCGCTCGCTGGCTTTTTTTGGTTTATGTTTCAATGAGTGTTTTGTATTAGGCCCAGCCAAATCGGGCAGCCCGCCGGGAATTGCGGCTTCGCATCCGCGAAGCCCCGCCACCTGTCGGTGTCGTCGCCGGACTCCCGTCCGCCGGCAATTCCCGCCTCAATTCCCAACCAATCTACCCGCTATAATCCGCGGAGCGGGATGTGTGCAGGTTCAACCTGCCGGGATGTGTCCAGCTTCAAGCTGGCGGAGCGGCTTGTGTGCAGGTTCAACCTGCCTGGGAAAGGATGTGTGTGTGATGGAACTCTATATAATGAAGATGGGGCCGGCGTTTGTCGATTACCTGTGGGGCGGCACTCGCCTTGTCACCGAGTTTGGGAAGCAAACCGACCTGGAGCGCGTGGCGGAAAGCTGGGAAATCAGCTGCCACCCCGCCGGACTTTCCACAGTGGAAAACGGCGCCTGGGCAGGCCGGACATTGGCGGCTGTGCTGGCGGATCACCCGAAATTGGCGGGAACCAAGGCATCGGCATTCCCCGGCTTTCCCATACTGGTCAAGCTGATTGACGCCAAGCAGGACTTATCCCTGCAGGTTCACCCCGGCGACGAATACGCCATGAAGGTTGAGGGTGAAACGGGCAAAAACGAGATGTGGTATGTCATGGACTGTGACCCGGGCGCGGAAATCATCCTGGGCTTCCGCCATCCCATTTCCCGGGAAACCTTCCGCAAGGGCATCGAGGAAAACACCATCCTGGAGGATGTCAATCGAATTCCGGTGCAAAGGGGCGACTGCTTCTGCATCCCCGCCGGTATGATTCACGCCATCGGCAAGGGCATGCTGATAGCCGAGGTGCAGCAAAGCTCCAACGTCACCTACCGGGTGTATGACTACGACCGCCGGGGCGCGGACGGCAACCCCCGGGAGCTCCACATCGAAAAGGCGCTGGATGTCACCGATACGTCTGTGACAGGCGGCAGGGTGACGACACAGCCGGTGCCCGTTGGCGGCGGCAGAGTGAGACAGCTGACAGACTGGGAGTATTTTTCTGCCCGGGAACTGCAAATCGACGGGGAGATGCCCCTGAATTGCGGTGCCGACAGCTTCCACAGCATGGTTTGCGTGGCGGGAGAGTTGACCCTGCGCGCCGGTGAGGAAGCCCTGTCCCTTTGCCGGGGAGAAAGCGTCTTTGTCCCCGCCGGATTGGGGCAATATTCCATTGCCGGGGCGGGAGCAGTTCTGTTCACGCAGATTTAACTGCAAACCAACAAACGATTGGAGGGAGCGAGGAATTTGGAGCCCGGAATCCGAAAGTTCAGACGATCCGCGCTGTTTTTATCCAAGGCTCTGATGCTGGGGCTTTCCTTCCTCACCATGATAGCCATATGGTGGTACCAGTACCCGGAGGCCACCTTCTGGGGGCCCGGTAACTTCATGGTAATCGCCTTTTATCTGGTGATTATGGTGGCCTTTGCCAGTCTGTACGGGGCCACCCGCATCGGCGTGCTGCGTCTGGGGGAGATCATCTATTCCTACCTTATCACATACATCATCGCCAATTCGCTGGCCTATGCTGTTTTTTGCCTGATAGCAAGGGCCCTGGTGTCGCCGGTTGGGGTGATTGGCGCCACGGGCATTCAGTTTGTCATATCCTCCATCGGCGCGTTTTATATCAACCGGCTGTACTTTCGGCTGTACCCTGCCCGAGAGGTCGCCGTGGTTTATTCCGAGCGGGATCTGGCCCGGAACATCATCGAAAAAATGAGCCTGAAGCATGACCGGTACCGGGTCTGTGTGGCCATCAGTGAAAAGGAAGGCTACGACGCCATTGTCCGCACGGTGGACGGCTACAACTCCGTGCTGTTCTGCGATTTGGACGAGACCCTGCGCCACCGGCTGTTTTCCTATTGCAGCCTGCAGGGCAAGCGGATTTACGTCGTCCCCTCCTTCCAGGATGTAATGCTCAAAAACTCCCATTCCACCCAGCTGTTTGATACCCCGGTGTTCTACAGCAAAAACACGGGCCTTTCCACCGAGCAGGCGGCTCTCAAGCGGGCGATGGACATTGTCATATCCGCGGTGGCGCTGCTGGCGCTCAGCCCGTTTATGCTGGTTACGGCCATCTGCATCAAGGTGTACGACGGGGGCCCTGTCATCTACAAGCAGGAGCGGCTCACCCTGAACGGCAAGGTGTTCCGCCTGTACAAATTCCGCAGCATGATTGTGGATGCCGAAAAGAAAACCGGTGCGCGGCTTGCCAGTGTCAACGACGACCGCATCACCCCCATTGGCCGTATCATACGCAAAATCCGCTTTGACGAGCTGCCCCAGCTGTTCAATATTCTCAAGGGAGATATGTCCATTGTGGGGCCCCGGCCCGAGCGACCGGAAATTGCCGCCCGGTACCAGGAAACTCTGCCGGAGTTTGCCCTGCGGCTGCGCATGAAGGCCGGGCTGACCGGCTACGCCCAGATATACGGGCGCTACAACACCACCATGCGGGACAAGCTGCTGCTGGATTTGCTCTACACCGAAAACTACAGCATCCTGCTGGATTTTCAGATGCTGTTTATGACTGTGAAAATCCTGTTTATGCCCGAGAGTACCGAGGGCATCAAGGACGGCACACTACTGCCGGGTGAGACCCCCGATAAAGAAACCCCATAAGAAAGGCCGTGTCAGATTGAAGTCCAATGTCAAGCTGTGGCTCCGAATTTATCTCTCCTTTTTCAAGGTTGGCGCGCTTACCTTTGGCGGCGGCTACTCCATGCTGCCGATACTGGAGCACGAGGTCATCACAAACAAGAAGTGGATCGAAAAGCAGGAAATGCTGGATTACTTCGCCATCAGCCAAACCTTGCCCGGTATCATCGCCGTCAATGTCGCCACGTTTATCGGCTCAAAGCTGGCGGGCTTTGTGGGCAGTGTCTTTGCCGCCCTGGGGGTGGTGACGCCGTCCATCATCGTCATTTCCATCATTGCGGCCTTCCTCAGCAACTTTACCGACATCCCCGCCGTGCAGCGTGTCATGGCCGGTATGAACATCGCGGTGGCGGCACTGCTGGTGCAGGCGGTGTTCAGCATGGCCAAGGGCGTGGAAAAGGATCCCATCACCGTCACACTGGCCATTGCCGCCTTTATTGCAGTGGCGTTTTTCAATGTGTCCAGCGTCATCATTTTGCTGGCGGCTGTGGTGGTCAGCCTCATTGTCAAAAAGCGGAGGGGGGAACTGTAATGAGTCTGCTTCAGCTTTTCCTTCGGTTTTTCTATGTGGGGCTGTTTACGGTGGGTGGCGGCCTGGCCTCCATCCCGCTGATGCTGCAAACCATCGTCGACGCCGGTCTTATCACCGAGGATATGTTCTACAACATGCTGGGAATCTCCCAGTCCACCCCCGGGCCCATCGGAGTCAACCTGGCCACCTACATCGGCTTTGGCGAATACGGCGTGATAGGCGGCATTGTCACCACCCTGGGCATCATTCTCCCCTGTTTTTTCATCAGCTATCTGGTTTCCCGGGCGTTTCAGAAATTCTCCGAGACGAAGGCGGTCAAGGCGTCCTTTTACGGCATCCGCGCCGTTGTCACCGGTATGATAGCCACCGCCGCCTTCGGTGTGCTGAAAATCACGGTGCTGCAATGGGATGTCTTTCAGGCGAGCGGCCAGTGGCTCAGCCTTGTAAACTGGAGGGCGCTGGGGATATTTGCCGTTGTCTTTGTGCTGCTGCTCCGGTTCAAGAAGCACCCGGTGCTGTACATTGCCCTGGGAGGACTGGCAGGCCTGGTGCTGCTGTAAGAATCGCTGAACAAAAGAAACACCGAGGATC
>JAJDGX010000192.1 GCA_030265885.1 Ruminococcaceae bacterium OttesenSCG-928-L11
CAAGTGCTGCAAAAGTCTGGTTATATGTTCGTTGAAAAACGAGTTCTCATATCGTGGGGCAAACAATATACATTTCACATCTATACATTTTAGCCAACATTCGATGCATTAACCAATTATATAGAGCATCGAAAATGACCAAAAGGCACCACACCATCTCTATTTATCGCCCCATCTAACCCCGCCAATTGTACCGGCAATGCCTCAAACGCACAATGCGAAGCCCATTCTCCCGGTGAGAATGGGCTTCCCGCATAATAAATCCATGATTTTTTCGCGAAATCCCCCTTCCTTTGATGTATAATGGAAGGGAATCGTATCATACTAAACACGCAGGACAGGCTGACCTGTTCGGCGGCGCACATCTGTGCAATGCCACTCTTCATACGACAGGCGAACGACAGACTGCTTCCATGCCCTGTCCTTCCGCTTTTCTGATGAAGCGTGGCGCTTGAGCAAATAGACCAAGCACAGCATACCCCATTTCGCTGTGAACCGCTCATTTGCTCCGACATGAATTTCAAGCCATTAATGGAGGAATCTAAATGAAACTGAAACGCGCTTTTGCTGTTGCCCTGGCGGCTTTGGTAGTGACGGCTACCGGCTGTACAACCAGGAATAACAACAATTCCAGCTCATCCAACGGCGTTGTCTCATCCATCGAGGAGGGCGCGGCCGACCTCCGCTCCGACGTGGAGGACGGGCTTTCCCGGGTGGAGGAGGGCGCATCCGACCTGGCCGACGACCTGTTCGGCTCCGAGGATGCCGACCGCTCCGCAGCCCCTGAGGAGGATCTTTCCAGCCCCACAGACGGCTCCGACATTGACGACACTCTCAGCGGTACGGAGGATTTTGATGAAGAATCCGCCGCAGCTGCCATGAGCACCGATTTTGAACAAATCGGTGCTCTTGATGCGGAAAAGAAGGGCTGGGGCCCCGGTCTCAACACCGACAGCAGCAACCGCCCCCTGGGCTCCATCGATTACCAGCAGAAATACGGGAAGTACGGCGCGTATTTCATCGCTCCCAACGCACCCAAGGTTTACCTGACCTTTGACGAGGGCTATGAAAACGGCATGACCGCGGACATACTCGACACCCTGAAGGAGAAAAACGTCAAGGCAGTCTTTTTTATCACATATCCCTATGCTGTGGCGGAGCCGGAGCTGGTGAAGCGAATGGTGGACGAGGGACACATTCTCGGCAATCACTCCACCAAGCACCTGTCCTTCCCCGAAATGACACTGGAGGACGCGGCGGCTGACATCACCCGGCTGCACGACTATGTCCGGGCCAACTTCGGCTACACCATGACCCTGTTTCGCCCGCCCATGGGCGAATTCAGCGAGCAGGTGCTGGCTCTGACCCAGTCCATGGGCTACTCCAGCGTGTTCTGGAGCTTTGCCTACAAGGACTGGGAAGTAGAGAACCAGCCTCTCACCATCGAGGCGCTGAACACCGTTACCTCCCGCTGCCACCCCGGCGCCATCTATTTGCTCCACGCCGTATCCCAGACCAACGCCGAAATCCTGCCCGAGGCCATCGACGCCATTCGGGCCAAGGGCTACGAGTTCGCCCGTTTCGACTGGGCATAGCCTCCGGATAATTCCAACTAGGGTTATCTACCACTCTCTGTACGAATTGCATTCTTTTACCACCAAAAACCCCGCAGGACGATTTCCTGCGGGGTTTTGGCGTCTATCGTTAAGAATTGAGCGGTATTGCATATAAAAACACCCCCACAATGGAGGTATGTTGTATAAAATCAAAAAAATCCACAGCGAACTGTGGATAAATCCAAGACAAACTGTGGATTAAGCGAGGCTGTTGCAGAGGCGGCGCCGCAGGGTCGCATCGCTTCCCCGGCACGCACCGTATATGTGTGGCTGAGCAGTGGAAACCGGCCCTATTTTTTCAGGTTCTCCACGCAGTCCTGGCAAACGTTTTTGCCTTTAAATACGATGACTTTGTCGGCATTTCCGCAGAAAATACAGCTGGGCTCATACTTTTGGAGCATGATATAGCTGCCATCTACAAAAATTTCCAGCGGATCCCGTTCCTCAATGTTCAGAACCTTCCGCAATTCCTTTGGCAGAACGATTCGTCCCAAATCGTCCACCTTCCGCACAATCCCTGTCGATTTCATCTCTTACCCTCACTTTACCATGTTAACTGTCGCTTTTTGGCAAAAAAATGCTATATGGAAATTATAAGGTCTTAATATGTAAAAGTCAACAGGAAAATAGAAAAATATGGAATTCTTTTGAAGGTTTATCAAATCCATCCTGCAGCACACACCCCCGCCGGGCATTTGCCGGAAACCAAACGGCAACCCGGGCCCCAAGCACCGCCTACATACCCCCTCACGGCGGAGATTCCCTCCCCGCAGGCAGGCATTTTTTTCCACAGCTTATCATATACAAGAATCAGGCGGTTCCCCGGGCGAGGGCTCTCCCTTGGCCGGAGGCACCGTCTCCAAGGCTTATCCCAATCCTCTGCGAATGGGTGGATTGGCATTCTATCACAATTGGGGAAAGAGGCGGGAATGGCGGTATGATGAAGTGGGTATTCTCCGTGCTGATATTGGGCGGCGTTCTGTTTGGGCTGATGAACGGGCGCATGGATGCGGTGACCAACGCCGCGCTGACCGAATGCGGCAACGCGGTTCAGCTTTGTATTACCCTGGCCGGCACCATGGCCATGTGGAGCGGCATGATGAAAATCGCGGAAAAATCGAAGCTGACCGAGCGGATCAGCAAGGTGCTGTCCCCTGTTATCGGCGCGCTGTTTGGGGGGCTTGACTACCGCAGCCCCGCCGCCACAGCCATTACCCTGAACCTGTCCGCCAATCTGCTGGGGCTGGGCAACGCCGCCACGCCTCTGGGCATCAACGCCATGCGGGAGCTGCAGAAGCTCAACCCTCACCCGGACACGGCGTCGGATCACATGATTCTCTTTGTGGTGCTGAACACCGCCTCTCTCCAGCTTGTCCCCACCACCACCGCGCTGCTTAGGGCCAATGCCGGCTCCGCCACGCCGCTGGACATTCTGCCCGCCGTCATCTGCGCGTCCTTTGCCTCCATCAGCGCCGGCATTCTCATGGCAAAGCTGCTGAACCGAACCTTTCCCGTCAGGGGAACACCGCCCGGACAGACGGCGCGCCGGGCCTTCCCCTTTGCAAAAATACGATCCAGGAGCGTGAGGTAAATGAACATCGGCAGTCTCATCATCCCCGCTGTTATGGCCGCCATCCTGCTGTACGGCCTGGCCCAAAGGGTCGATATCTTCGACTGCTTTATCGAGGGCGCCCGGGAGGGGCTGGGAACAGCTGTCTCCATCCTCCCCTCTCTGATTGCCCTGATGACCTGTGTGGGCATATTCAAGGCCTCCGGCGTGCTGGATGTGCTGACCCACGCCCTGTCCCCCGTGGCGGATGTGCTGCACATGCCAAAGGAAATCATCCCCCTTGCCATATTGCGGCCCATCTCCGGCAGCGGGGCCATGGTCATCTTCAACAACATCCTGCAGCAATACGGCCCGGACAGCTACATCGGCCGCGTGGCCAGCGTGCTGGAGGGCTCCAGCGAGACCACCTTTTACACCATAGCCGTGTATTACGGCGCCATCAAGCTTTCCCGCACCCGCCACACCCTGGCCGCCTCCCTGACCGCCGACCTGACCGGCTTTGTCATGAGTGCCCTGATGGTAACCCTCTTTTTCGGCGCAGGCCGATAGCAAAAATAAGTACCCAGACTGCAGACACAATGCAGGACAGCCAGCCCGCACCAGCACCGAAGAGGCGGGCTTTACCCCGTCTCTGGCAGGTGCGGACACAATGGTCAGGCTTCCGTTGGATGGCAAGGCTAATCCTGCTTG
>JAJDGX010000193.1 GCA_030265885.1 Ruminococcaceae bacterium OttesenSCG-928-L11
GTATCGGGCGGGGCGTTTTCTTTTTCCCCGATATGCGATATAATCAATATGCGACACATCGAACGACTGGGGGACGCCACAATGACCATCGACGCCGACACCATGTACAAACGATACGCCCAATGGAACGAAAGGGACGGGGTACTGCTCCGCCTGCTGCTTGTGCTGCACGCGCTCTGGGGCTTTGTCTATCTTTGGATCGTCGTGCTGCTCCTCATCGGCGCCGTCATCCTCAGCTGGTATGGCATCCTGGCCAACCCCCTGATCGGCCTCACCGAATTCATCTGGATTCCCATGCTGTGGTCTATCCTCAAAAGCCTGTTGGGCATGGTTCAGGGCGACAAGCCTCCCTATGGGGCGGTGCGGCTGGACGCGGCCTCACCACTGGCCCGGCGCACGGCGGAATATTGCCGACAGCTGTCCTGCACGCCGCCGGCCGGCATCTATCTGGTGCCGGAGGCAAACGCCTATGTCCGCTCAACCGGCTGGTACAACGAACTGTACATCGGCGTCCCCCTTCTCGCGGCACTGGATGAACAGCGCTTTTCCGCCATCCTCGCCCACGAACTGGGGCACATCTCCCTGCGCCACAGCTTTTTTTCCCGCATTGTCTACGTGGCCCTCGATTACTGGGAGCGTCTGAGCGCCTCCGCCGTCTACGACACCCCCCTGGGGATGGGCTTTGACCTCATCGCCCGGTTCCAATACCGCTATCGCCTGAAGCTGCAGGTCATGATGGCCGTTCTGGCCAAGGATCACGAGAGAGAGGCCGACCACCTGGCCGCCCAGCTGACCGGCAGCCAAACCTTTGCCGAGGCCCTCACCCTGACCGAGCTTCTCACCTGCACGGCTCTGGCCCGGAGTGTCTGGAACGACTATTATCGCCTGTCCATCGCCCACGAGACACCGCCCGACCTCGTCCCGTTTTTGCAGGAGACTCTGCGCAAAGTCCCGGCAGACAGCCTGTCGGCGTATGAGAGCGGCTGCCTGCGGGTGGAAACCCAAGACCCGGATCACCACCCCTGCCTGCGGGAGCGTCTGGACGCCCTGCGGGAACAGTGGCCCACCGGGATAACCTTTGCCGCCATGGATGCTCCCGCCGCCGACACCCTCCTGTCGGAGCAGGACAGCCAGACCTGGCACGCCGCATTGACAGTCTGGCTGGAGCTTCCCTGGGCCTATGAGCGGGAGAAGCTGCAGGCCGCCGGGGAAAAGCTGAAGACCCTGCAGCCCGGGCAGCCCACCGGGCGGGAGGAGTTCCGGCTGCGTCAGCTCCTCACGCCCCACCACCTGTTTCTGGCGCTGGCCGAGGCCCGTCTGGCCGAGGATCCGATGGATCCCTGCGCCCTCTTTTTTGTGGGGCTGGAGGAGATTTTTTGCGGCGAGGAATCCGGGCTGGAAAAGCTGGCCGACGCCTGCAATCAGGACAGCCGCTATGTCCAGGAGGCCCTCGCCGCCTGGGGCATATACCGCCAAAGAAATCGGCTGCCGGCTGAGCCCACAAGCGCCATGCAGCGGCTGTATGCCCTGGAAGGCAGCCGCGACGGCTATCGGTTCCTGCGCCGGGAGCTGCTTGTGTTCCCGGATGTGGAGCACGACGCCCGCGTCACCATACACCCCGCCTTTGTGACCCTGCAGGACAAAAGCCCCCTGCCGGCTTTGAGCCGGGTTCTGAGCGAATACGCCTTCGTCCGGCAGGGCTGGCTGTACGAACTGAGCAACGGCACCCCGCTTCTGGTGCTGGAATATCTCCCCGGATGGCGGCCGGGCACCTCCCCCCGGGAACGCTGCCGCCTGCTGGAATCCGCCCGGCTGACCTATCTGCAAGCCACCGGCAAGCCCCTGGCCATTTTCTGGAGCAAGCAAATCCGCAATTACCGCTCCATCCGCAGCAAGGCCAAGTATTACGGAACGAGCCTGAAATAGGGGAGGGGAGTGGCAAATACCCCCAAAAACCACAGCGGCGGGGGCCTCATTCACAACAGTGTGAGCGAGGCCCCCGCCGCTGCGTTTCGCGCGAAAACAGGCGCTCGATCCCCGCTTGTCCAGTCGCTTTGTGACAAATTTGTACATCGCAAAATCAAATCGTACATGGCCAATTTTCGCTGATTTTGAAAATCAATATGGCGATTCAAAGTGCTTATTTACTTTTTCGCTGTTTCCTGTTTACAATAAGGGCATCCTATACCAAAGGAAAGGATTGTGTTTTATGAATACTGTGAAAAACAGAAAGGCACTTGCCGCCGCGCTTGCCCTGTGCCTGACCCTGCCCCTGGGATTGTCTGCCTGCAACGGCGGCGGTTCCGGAGCCGCCACTTCCTCTCAGTCGACTGCCTCCTCTGTGGCGGCGTCGTCTGCCGTGTCCACCGCGCCTGCATCCTCCACCCCGGCAGAGCAGCCCAAGGGAGACCCGGTGCCTCTGACCATCTACAAGCCCCTGCACACCAACCTCCAGCAGTATGCGTCGGGCAATAAGGATCTGCCCTTCTACGAGGAGCTGGCGAAAAACACCAATACAGAGCTGACCTTTATGACTCCGCCTGTAGGCCAGGAAAAGGAGCAGTTCAACCTGATCATTGCCTCCGGCGATTTCCCGGATCTCTTCATTGATCCCTGGACAAACTACACCGGCGGCGCGGCCAAGGCCCTGCAGGACAACATCATCATCCCCCTCAACGACCTGATGGAATCCCACGGCCCCAATATGAAGCAGGCGTTTGCCGATTTCCCCAACGCCATGAAGTATGTCACCACCGAAAACGGCGATATCTATGGCGCTCCCATCATTTTCGCATCTCCGCTGCAGCTTGTCACCTGGGGCCCCAACATGCGCCTGGACTGGCTGGAGGAACTGGGGATGGAGTTGCCCCAGACAATAGAGGAATACCACGCGGTTCTCACCGCCTTCAAAAACGAAAAGGGCGCCACCTGCCCCATGGTATTCTCTCTGGATCACTTCAAAAACAGCATGATTGTGGCCAGCGCCTATGGCGTATCCACCTCTGAAAAGTTTTACCAGGAAAACGGCGTGGTCAAATACGGCCCCATGGAACCCGGCTACCGCTCCTATCTGGAAACTCTGAGCCAGTGGTACAGCGAGGGCCTGATTGACCCGGATTTCGCCACGCTGGACAACAACACCAGAAACACAAAAATGCTCAACGGCCAATCGGGACTGGCCTATGCCCCCACAAAGGGCGGCCTGGCCGCATGGACATCCAGCCTGCGGGAGACCAATCCCAGCGCAACGGTTGGCGGCGCGCCGTTCCCTGCCCTGAACAAGGGGGAGACCGTTGCCATGGGCCAGACCAATGACCCCGCCACCGTCCGCACCGCCATCAGTTCCACCTGCAAAACCCCGGAGGCCGCCATGGCGTTTATTGACTACGGCTACAGCGAAGAGGGCCACATGCTCCTCAACTTCGGCATCGAGGGCGTATCCTATGAAATGATAGACGGCAAAGCCATCTACACAGACCTGATCATGAAAAGCGAGGAGATGCCTCCCCTGAGCAGGCTGAACCACTACGCCACCTCTCCCGAGGGAAATGCCGGCCTGCAAATGGTGTATGACATCGGCTTTTTGGAGCAGATGAACGCCTACGAGCCCCAAATCAACATTGCGCTGGAGCGCTGGAGCGGCTCCAACACATACGCCAACAACATTCCCGGCAGCGTAAAGCCCCTGTCCGAGGACAGCTCCAAATACGCCACCATCATGAACGAGGTCATCACCTATGTGGATGAGATGTTCCTGAAATTTGTGATGGGCCAGGAATCCCTGGACAAGTACGACAGCTTTGTAGAGACCATCAAGGCCAAGGACATTGAAACCGCCGTCGCCATTATGCAGCGGGCATACGACAGCTT
>JAJDGX010000195.1 GCA_030265885.1 Ruminococcaceae bacterium OttesenSCG-928-L11
GTCTTTCCCAAAAAATTTGATGACCTTGTATTCGCACAGCAGGCGGGACGCCATGCGCTGCCCGTATCTGTCCTCTATGGCGGACAGATCCAGGTTGCTGCTGATGATGACGGGCTTGTGCTCCAGCATGCGGGTGTTGACAATATTATACAGGGCGGAGGTGGTGAAGGAGGTGGTAAACTCCGCGCCCAGGTCGTCCAGAATCAGCAAATCGCTGGAGAGGACAACGTTCATATTCTCGTTGAAGCTGCTGCGGGAATCGGGCTGGCGGGAAAAGCGCTCCGCCTCCAATCGATCCATCAGCTGCTGGGCCGAGGCATACAACACGCCGAAGCCAAGCTCTGTCACCTGCTGGGCAATGGCCAGGGAAAGATGGGTTTTGCCCAGACCGGTCTGGCCCAGAAACAGCAGACTGTCTGCCCCTAGGGTGAAATGCTCGGCGTATTGGCGGCAAAACTGGAAGATTTCGCCCATCCGTTTGCGGGGCACAACGCCGGAGGCCTCTACCGGTCGGTCGGGGTAATAGTCCAGGCGGAAGGCGTCGAAGGTGCAGTTTTCCCCTCTGGCCCCCGAACTGAGAAACTCCAGAGCCTCCGCCTTTAACAGCGTGTCGAGGCAGGAGCACATGGCGACACCCACATACCCGGTGTCCCGGCATTTGGAGCAGGCGAATTTCTCCTCCAGATAATCGGCGGGGTAGCCGGCCTCTGTCAGCAATGCCTCCCGTTCCCGCTGCAGGGCGGAATTTTCCCGGCCCAGCTTGGCGATGAGGGCCTCGGATTCTGCGGGAGCGGCGATGACAGCCTTGGTGATTCCGGCGGCAGTGGCCGCCATTTTCCGCTCCAGCAAGGCAATTTCCGGTATCGCCTTGTGTATTTCCTGTCGATGAGCCACAGCCCGGGAGCGGGCGGCATCCCGCCGCTGGGTAAGCTTGCTCCACGCGGCCTCATGTACCTGTTTTGGATATCCCAATGCCGGAAGCCTCCTATAGAAAGAATAGCGGTGTCAGCGGGTCTTATTTTGAAAGATCCCCAAAGGCGATCAGTGTTTCCAGACTGTCCATGTCGTAGGATGCGGCGGATGCTTTGCTGTTGGAACCGCCGGATGGCGGCTTTTGGCCCTTGCCTCGGGTAATTTCCTGCATGGCGTCGGCGGGGGTGGTGATGTTTTTCTCGTGCCATTTGGTCAGGATGCCGTTGATGTAGTCAAAGCTCAGCTTTCCCTTGATCTCCACACAGCGCTCGAAGGCCAGTTCAATGATGGGAATGTCCATCTTGTATTCCCGAGTCCAGATTTCGATGTATCGCTTTTCCTTGGGGATGAGGCTGCGGTCGTATATGCCAAAGGCGGATTTGACCTTGCCTTCCGTCTGGTTCAGCTGGGACAGGCGGAGGATTTCCGCCTCGGCCCGCTCGTGGGAGTCAATGCCCTGCTCCATCCAGGAGGCTGCCATTTTTTCGATGTAGCGAACACTTTCCTTTTTGATGGACACACAATATTGAATGAGCATAAGGATGGTGTCGGGCCCCATGCCGTAATAGCTGTACAGCGCCACCACCAGGTCGGTCATAATGGGGGTGAGGGGCTTGCCGATGATCTGCTGGGTTTCCTGCAGCAGATTGCCTACAGAGGGGTCAGTGTCCGCCATGTCGTTGATTTCCTGGGGGGTCAGCTTCTTGCGGGAACGGGACTGAATCTCCACCACGCGCCCCTCCGGCTCCTCCTCCCGGAGGGGCGTGGCGGGAGGCGTATAAGGCGGCGGTACAGAACGGCCGGAAGCGGCGGGCTGAGCAGGCGGCTCATAGGTGTATTGCAGTGCAGGCTGGGGGGAAGGGGCGGCGGAATGAGGGAGCGTTTCCTCCGGGCTGCCGCAGGACAGCACGCCGTGGGAAATCCAGTAGTTGAGGGCATCCTGAATATCGGCCCGGGATTGGCCCAGAATCTCGGAGAGCTGCTCCATGGTGACAGCACCGTTGCTTCGCAGCAATACCATCAATACCTTTAGGGAGAGAGGGCTGCACAGCTTGATGTGCCGGTCTACAATATCACAGGGCACGGCAAAAACATTGGCCCAGATTCCGTTTCCGAATTGAAAAGACATATGTACCTCCAGTTAGGGTGCTGTTGCAAAAAAGAGAACATCGCGGGGACACAAATCCCACCGGGATCGGCGGGCGGCCTGAAATGGCGGAATGAATGTACTGTAAGTCATTATATCATATATCAGTCACAGGTAAAATTGATTTCTGGTGGCAAGAACTGTATAATGGGAGAAATACAGGAATGCGGGTGCAGGGGGAATGGATTTGGAGTACCGACAAAGGGGATATCCGTTGTTTTCGGCGTGTGGATTAAACTGTGGGTTGTGCCCTCGCTATCAAATGGATGGCGCATCGAAATGCCCCGGGTGCGCCGGTGAAGGCTTTTTGACCAAGCACCCCACATGCGGAGTATTGTCCTGCAGCCAGCGCAAGGGGCTGGAATACTGTTATCAATGCGAGGAATATCCCTGTAAAAAATACGACGGCGCCGACCAATCCGATTCCTTTATCACGCACTTGAACCAATTTCGCGATATGGAACGGGCAAGGGCGCTGGGGATAGAGGCCTATCAAACCGAGCTTGATGAAAAAATCGCCATACTGGAAGACCTGCGGACGGAGTATGATGACGGGCGGTGCAAGAATCTGTTTTGCATGGCGGTCAATCTGTTGGAAATGCAGGATGTGCGCTCTGTCATGGAGCAAATTGCACGGGAAACGCAACCCGGGCAGCCAAAGAAGGAGAAATCTGCGGTTGCGGTTCGTTTGATCCGGAATATGGCGGAGCAGCGGGGAATCTCATTACGGCTACGAAAGAAGTGAAGCTATGATACTGACCATAGACGTTGGCAATACCAATATGAAAATGGGTGCCTGGGATGGGGACAAGCTGGTGTTTGTCGCCAAGCTGCACACCGATACCCGGCTGACTGCGGATGAATACGCGGTGCGCTTTTTGCAGATGATGCAGCTGCATCAATGTGGCGGCGCGTTGTTTGACGGCGCGATTTTATCCTGTGTGGTGCCGCCGCTGGCCTCGGTGCTCAAACAGGCGGTGGAGCGGGCCATTGCCTGCCGGCGGGTGTATATGGTGTCTCCGGGGCTGAAATCGGGCCTGAATATTAAAATTGACGACCCGTCGGTGCTTGGATCCGATTTGGTGTGTGCGGCGGTAGGCGCGCTGGGTAAGCTGGAGCCGCCTCTTATTTTCATCAACATGGAAACGGCTATCTCCATCTTTGCCATCAATGGGGACAGGACACTGGTGGGGGGCTCGGTGGGGCCGGGAGTGGGCATCTCCATGGAGGCGCTGTCTCTGCGCTCCGCGCAGCTTCCCCATATCAGCCTGGAATCGCCGGGGCCTGTCATTGGGAAAAACACAGCCGATTCCATGAAGGCGGGGGTTCTCTACGGCACCGCAGCCATGGTGGACGGCATGGTAATCCGCATGAAGGAGGAGCTGGGCGGGGAGGCTCCGGTACAGGTAATCGCCTGCGGCGGACATGCCAAGCGCATTATTCCCCATTGCCGAGAAACCATAACAGTAGATGAAAATCTGGTGCTGGACGGACTGAAACGAATTTACCACAAAAATGCCAAGGCACCGTCCAAATAGGGCAGAAAGACCTTGGGACGCTGTCCCAAACCCTGCAAACCCTTTGAAACGCGTTTGATCGGAAACAAAATGTGCAGAGGGCAGGGGAGAGGCATCGATTTTTGGCTTGTTTGGGGCAGGCGGATTCTACACGAGAA
>JAJDGX010000196.1 GCA_030265885.1 Ruminococcaceae bacterium OttesenSCG-928-L11
GTTTATTGCAGGGTCTCCACCGATAATGAAAATCAGGCAACCAGTTTTGTTCTGCAAAAAAAATATTATGAAGAGTTCGTTGCACAGCATAAAAACTGGATTTTGGTTGATATCTACGCCGATGAGGGGCTGAGCGGCACTTCCTATCGGAAAAGAGATAATTTCAAACGCATGCTGGAAGATTGTAAATTGGGGAAAATTGATTTGATCATCACAAAGAATGTGGCTCGATTCTCCAGGAATGTAGTGGATTGCTTGGGGATCGCGCGTGATCTTCTGCGGGCGAAACATCCTGTGGGCATCTATTTTCAGGAGCAAAATCTGAATACCCTCACTAACGGCAACGAGATGATTTTGACAATGATGTCCTCTATCGCCCAAGCTGAAAGCGAAGCGAAGCGGGAAGCAATGCTATGGTCATACGACAAGCGATTTTCCCGAGGACAATTTCTCACCCCTACTAATAATCTGCTCGGTTATACCACTGACGCAGACGGAAATATGCAAATTGAGGAGGAGGGAGCAAAAACTGTTCGGGCAATTTTCAAAGCGTTTCTCGCCGGTTATTCGTTAACCAAGATAGCTTATCTGCTCAGTTTTTATCAACGGCCTACTGCCAAAGGTAATTTATACTGGTCGAACTCCGGTGTCCGTGGGATTCTGGTCAATGAGCGGATGTGTGGCGACATTGTGGCGCAGAAGACTTTCACTGTCGACGTCATCTCCCATAAAGCGGTAAAAAATGAGGGGCAGAAACGAAGCGTTTACAAGCGTGATCATCATCCGGCCATTGTTAGCCGCAAAGAGTACATACAAGCGTTGTTGCTATTAAAATCGCGGCGAAGCTCAGTTTACTTTAACCCAGACTATATGGTGCAAGTGATCCGTGATGGCCTTCTTGCGGGGTTCATTCCTGTTAATCCAGCATTTGGCGGCTATTCCCCTACCCATTATATGGGTGCGTATGAAGCCGCAGAGGTTGTCATTCCGCCAGTAAGCGGAGAAATCGTGGAAATCAAAAACGCAATCGTTACAAGGATACAAGAGTTTGCTCATTCAACTCTCGCCAGCGTAACCATATCCGAAAAACAGATGCGATTCAACACGGACTGTATTAGTTTCTTTAGAAACGCCTCCTTTGTGGAGCTGCTTTTCCACCCTGCGGAAAAGATTCTGGCTGTGAGACAGACAAACAAGGAGAATAAAAATGCAGTAATCTGGAATACAAAGCCTATTTCCGGGGGTAATCTCTGCAAGAATATATATATCTTCTGCGGCTGGGACAGAAAAATCAGCTATAAAGTTATGGCTGACTGTTTTACAAGAGAGAACGAAAGGGCATTAATGTTTGATTTGGGGAGTGCGGAGTTTTTTATCAAAGAGTCCATCCAAAAAATCAGTTTTAGCGAAAATGGTGAAGAAGTCAGCGTGTGGAAAGAAGTATCAAGGCTCTTACAACCAGATAGATGGCAGGAGGATTTCGGACGGGATGTCGTTTCTCATGCCACAACTTGCCGTCGATGGTTGGCTCGGTCCTTGGATGAATGGCATACAGATGCATTTGCCGAGAATGTCCCAGGATTTGATAATTATGAAGCAATTTTAACGGATAAAGAAATTTCCTGTCAAACTGACTCCGATTCATCCGAAACATTTGGCAGATATCTGGAATCATAGACAGTTTTAAGGTGGTAACGAAAGATGCATGAAGATAACAGTGTAGCCATGTCGCCGGATAATCCGGAAAACATGGCTATTCCACAAATAATAACGACCTCATTTGAGCATGAGAACCCGATTGTTCAGCAAAATACACAATTGCAACAGATATCAAGATTGCCGGACAAGGGGATTGCAAGTTTAGATGAACTGCGAAATCTTGAAGTGCTACGTGCGGAATTTGCATCCAGCACATTTAAACCAAAGGTGATCTTAAGTTATGAGACAATTTCTTTCAATAAAGCATGCTTAAATCTGATGCCGGACACCCGATTCGTCAATGTGCTCATTGACAGGACAAAAAAACGAATTATTATTCTGCCTGTCACCCAACATGCTAAAGATGCATTACAGTGGTGCGGTATTTCGCGGACAGGCGAAGTGAGGAAACGCCAATGCACTGCAAAAAAGTTCGGTGAAAAATTATATGACATGATGCAGTGGGTCAAGGAAAACAGGTATCGCATTCTGGCTTATTATCAGGAAATTGAAGGTGTAAAGCTGCTTGTTTTCAACCTCCGCGAATACGAGATGGTGGTTCCCGACTTTATGACTACCAAAACAGGGAAGGTCATCAAACGTGGTAGGGTCTATCTGCCAGGTGAATGGGAGACCGGGTTCGGCATGTCACTTGCCCAACATAATGAAGCGAATGTCGTGGCGCTTAATGCCCATTACACACTGTCAGATAAAGATATCGATGTAACGATTGAGGATGTTCGCGTTCAAGGCAAAGCGCCTACCGAAGAGGAAATTATTATGTCCCAGTACCGTCGGGAGAAATCGACGTCAGTGAATGTGAATACACAATAACCGAGCTGGGTCTTATCCCACATCCATGGAGGTACGTCTAATGTCCATGCAAGTAGAACACATAGCAAAACACGCGAGTATCCACGACCTTGCTATTCGGATCCGAGTCGGAAACTATATTGGGATAAACAAAACTGTTTTGCGCGCTTTGAATCATCCTAAATATTTGACTTTTTGGTGGGGAGAGCAAGACAAAGTCCTTGCTATTGGCGTTTCTGACATACTGACAGAGACATCCGTCCCTGTTCCAAAGCATTTTTATTACTCGGATAAAGGTTGTCGGCTTATGAATTGGAAACTACTAAAAGCTATACAAGCATACACTGGCTGGGAGGATAATTCGACACATCGTCTAATCGGTGAGTTTATTCAGGATTTGAGTGTGATTGTCTTTAAAACAGACGATCAAGAATAGTATGGCATAGAAATAAATATCACAGGCAGGGATAATCTCTGCCTGTGATACTTGTCATTACTATTAATCAGTCTTGTAAAAAATCATTCAGGTATGCTTGCACACGTTTGAAAAGCTGATCTTCAGTAAACGCGCAGGGCTGCAATTTCGTCGCCCAGCTCCTTCCTGGATGAAGGCAATCCCAATGCGGCATTTTACCGACATATCTTCCGCTTCCCGGATCATGATTTCCAAATCCATCCAGAACACGGTTCCATACAGGCTTGAAACGTTCTATCAGCATAGATTCTGCCAATGGTATCCAAATATCATCTACAACGAGGAAGCGGCAGGAGAAATCACATAATTCAAGATTTGATGCTGAAGCGACTGAGTCGGAGTGTTCTTTCAAGCGTTTTTGAAGGGCCTGACCGTGTTCTGCATCCAAGCCAAGCCCGCCTTTCCTTGCTCCGGCTGGTACGGCCTTTCCCACATAGATTGGACATTCAAACTGCCCGTCGCGGTTTACTTTTGATAATTCTTTATAAGCAGAAAAAGGCCCTGTGTAATACAAAGCATACACACCCGCCCCAATAAATGGTTCGGGTGGCAGCGGATGAATTTTGGATTGAAGAAGCGCATCAGCAACGCTTTCACCCAAATTTCGTTTATCTAATGGATTAAACGGCTGTATCACAGGTAAGTTCTCTCTGGCCGCCATCTTCACCAATCCTTTCAAGTTGCCGCGCCACAGATGCGCCGATGATATTTGCCAGTCTCACGGGAACAGCGTTTCCGATTTGGCGCATGCTTTCCGTCCACGATCCATGAAAAATGTAATTGTCAGGAAATGTTTGAATTCGAGCG
>JAJDGX010000197.1 GCA_030265885.1 Ruminococcaceae bacterium OttesenSCG-928-L11
TTTTCTCCGAAAAACGACGCATTGATATCGGCTGCTTCCCCTCGTTTGCAGCGAAAAGAGGGAATGAAAAACGACGTTTTGATAGCGGTGGGAAAACCAGGCAGAGAGATACGACGTTTTGATACCAAAAAAGACGTGTGTTGACACGCGTCTTTTTTCGAGGTAGAATGAACAGGAATCAGAAGGAAAGAGGGGAATGTCGTGGGCGCGGATATCCATCCTGTGAATTACGCCAGCAACCACTACACGGTGATGGCCAACGACGTCATCCGGGGCAAGCAGGAAATGACCCTTCAGGAGGCGCGAATCATTCGCCTGCTCATTACCCAGGTTGTCAAGGAAGACAAGGATCTGAAAACCTATGTCATGAACATCAACGACCTGGCGAAGTTTCTGAACATCCCCAAAAGCAACCTTTACCGCGACATCTACAACATCTGCGACAGTCTGCTGCAGCGGGTGGTTCGCATCGGCAGCGGCGATGCCCGGGATTCCTGGACGAAATTCCAGTGGATCCAGCTGGCTCGGTACGACGGCCACGGCAACATCACCCTGATGCTCTCGGAGCAAATCAAGCCCTATGTCATCGAGCTGGAAAAGTATTTCACCCAGTACAAGCTGGAAAACATACTGGAGATGAACTCCTTTTACGCCATCCGGCTGTACGAACTGCTGAAGTGTGACGACTTCACCAACGGCGATACAATGGAATACTCCATCGATTTTCTGCGCCAGTTCTTTGACTGCGAGGACAAGTACAAGCCGTTCAACGACTTTAAAAAGCGGGTCATCGATATTTCCATCAAGGAAATCAACGCCAAATCGGACATTGAAATTCGAAACCTGGAATATGTAAAAGAGGGCCGCCGGGTAACTGCGCTGCGGTTTGAGCTGCACTACAATGTCAAGGTGGAACTGCGCCGCAGCCGGGAAGCCATGGAACAGCTGG
This sequence comes from Ruminococcaceae bacterium OttesenSCG-928-L11, assembly GCA_030265885.1. Lineage (GTDB taxonomy): Bacteria > Bacillota > Clostridia > Oscillospirales > Ruminococcaceae > WRAV01. Next base: position 950 of record JAJDGX010000197.1, read on the forward strand.
GCCTGGAGGGCGCGTATATGGGGTAACACAGACGCCCCATACTTACAATACATATAATGCATACGGTGTGTAATTACTCACCATATGCATCCAATTGCACGGTAAGCCATGGAATTGCAGGAGTGATAGCTTGAAAACAGGTGCGGGAAAAAAAGCAATACGAATCGTTTTGGGAGTGGTGCTGGCCGGCTCTCTGCTGTGGCTGGCCATGCTGCTGTGGGAGGGCTACGGCCCCCGACCGGTAGCGCCGCCGCCGGAGGTGTCCTCCCAGGAGGAAACCCAGTCAAAGACAGAGGCAACGACCGAGCCGGAACCCCAATCCCAGCCGGAAACCGAACCGGAATCCCAGCCGGTGACGGAACCGGAGCTGCACACCCAGCTGTATGAGGTGGGGAAATTCGGCCCGGACGCGGAGCGCAAAACATACGAAAGCGGAACCATGACCCTGTCTGTCCCTCGCATGAACTACGAAGGCCCTGTGCTGGACGGAACAACCAAGGAGGTTCTGGACATAGGCCCGGGGCTGTTTGAGCAGGCCCAGCTGCCGGGGCCGGAAAACCGGAATGTCAGCATCGCCGCCCACCGGGACATCAAGGGAATGGAATTTTACGACATCGACAAAATAATTCCGGGCGACCCCATTATTCTGACCTACCTGGGCAAGCGGTACACCTACGAGGCAGTGGACAGCTTTGTCACCACGGACGACGACTGGGATCCCATCCGCACCAAAAACTACAGCTGCGTCACCCTGCAGTCCTGTACGCCGATCAACGTGGCCTCCCACCGAATTTTTGTAGTGGGCCGGCTGGTAAAAATCGAAGAAGTGGAAGAACTCATAACAGCGGAATAACAATGATCCCTGCCGAAGCATTCGGCGGGGATTTTTACGGAGGACAGCGATGCAGCAGGAGAAAGAAGCCGTTTCCCTGATGAATCTGGGCGTTTTGGCCCACGTGGACGCCGGAAAAACCACAACGGTGGAGCAGCTGCTGTTCCAATCGGGAGAGCTGCGGGTGCTGGGCTCCGTGGACAAGGGCAGCACCCAAACCGACCAGCTGGCCGTGGAGCGGGAGCGGGGCATTTCCGTTACAGCTGCCACCGCCGTTTTGGAGAGCGGCGGCGTGCAAATCAACATCATCGATACGCCGGGCCATGTGGATTTTACCGGCGAGGTGGAGCGGGCCCTCTCCGTGCTGGATGCCGCGGTGGTGGTGGTGTCCGCTGCCGAGGGAATCCAGCCCCAAACCGAACGGTTTTGGCAGGCGCTGACGGATCTCGGCATCCCCACCGTCTTTTTCGTCAACAAAATCGACCGAACCGGCTGCGACCCCGAGGCGGTTCTGGCCGCCCTGCGCAAGGACTTCCACCCGTGCATCATCCCCCTGAACCGGGCAGTGGAGCCGGGAGAATCCACCGTGACGGTGGAGCCCGCCCCCATGGGCGAAGAGGCGCTGCTGGCCCTCTGTGAGGCCGACGACGCCCTGACCGAGCAATACCTGACCGGCACGGCCATCCCGGAGTCCGCATTGCAAGACAGCCTCCTGCGCCAAACACAGGCGCGGACAGCCTTCCCCCTCCTCTTCGGCGCGGCTTCCGTGGGCCTTGGCATCGAGGCGCTGCTGAACTGCATCCGCACCTTCCTGCCCGCATCTCCGCCCCATCCGGAGGGAGAACCGGCGGGGATTGTCTACAAAATCGAGCACGACAAGGCCATGGGCAAAATCGCCCACATCCGCCTGTATGAGGGTACCCTGCGCAACCGGGACGCCGTCACCCTCCACCGGCCGGGACAGGCACCCTTCCAGCAGAAAATCACCCAGATCCGCCGGGTTTCCGGCGCCAGGCGGGAGGACATGGGCGTGCTTCGGGGCAATGACATCGCCGCCGTGTACGGCATGGCCGACGCCCGCACCGGGGATATGGTGGGCAGCCTTTTGGAGAGCCGCGCCGTTCGGCTGGCCACTCCGCTGTTTTCCGTGCAAATCATCGGGGATGCCGGCGAGGAGGCAAAGCTTCTCCAGGCCGTTTCGGAACTGTCCGACGAGGATCCCCTGCTGAATTACGACTGGAACCGGGAGGAGCGGGAACTGGTAATCCGCATCATGGGCACCATTCAGCTGGAAATTTTAGAGTACCTGCTGCGGGAGAGGTACAATCTGCAGGTCACCTTTTCCCAGCCCTCTGTCATATACCGGGAGACGCCGACAACAACCGGCATCGGCCTGGAGCGCTACACCATGCCAAAGCCCTGTTGGGCGGTGGTGGAGCTCCAGGTGGATCCGCTGCCCCGAGGAACCGGCTACCGGTATCAATCCATGATTAAGGACAATGTCCTCCACTACTGCTACCAGAACCACGTGGAGGTCACAGTGCCGGAAACCCTCCGGCAGGGCCTGCTGGGCTGGGAGGTCACAGACCTGCAGGTAACCCTCATCGGCGGCGGAGACCACCACATCCACACCCATCCCCTGGATTTTTTCCTGGCTACCCCCATCGCGGTGATGAAGGCGCTGCAGAACGCCGGCACTACCCTGCTGGAACCGATTTCCCGGCTGCGGCTGACCGCCGGCGAGGAATTCTCCGGCAAGCTGATTGGGGACATCCTGGCCATGCGGGGGGACTTTGACAGCCCCGTAATCCGGGATGGAAAGGTGGAGCTGGAGGCGCTGGTGCCGGTGGCCACGTCTATGGACTATGCCATCCGCTTCGCGTCCCTTACCTCTGGCAAGGGCGTCATCAAATCCGACTTTTCCGGCTACAGAGAATGCCCCAAGGAGCTGGGCGCAGTGGCCAAACGGAGAGGCATCAACCCCCTCGACCGGGATCAGTGGATCCTCC
>JAJDGX010000198.1 GCA_030265885.1 Ruminococcaceae bacterium OttesenSCG-928-L11
CAGGAGGCTCGCCACGTAGATTATTTGCTGTTGAACTCGGCGTAGGCTTCGTTGAAGGCCGCCTTGACCTCGTCCACGCCCAGGGCCTGCAGCTCTGCCACAAAGTCCTCCCACTCGGCGATGGGACGGGTGCCCATGATGAACTTGTCAATGTTCTGCTTGAAGTAGTCGTCCAGAATCACACCGGTATTTTTGATGACCTGGGACTGTGCCTCGGAGTAATTCAGAACCGGATCGGCGGGGATGGAGTCGCCGTTGGTGTTGATCTTGTTCTTGGAGTGCTCCCAGCGGTTGTCGATGGGCTCCGGATCCCCGGGTGTATTCTTGAGATAGCCGGAGGGGAACTCGTATTTGTCCATGTAATAGATCCAGCCAAAGTCGGCCACGAGATCCTTGCCCTGGGGATTGGCCTGCCGGTTCATCTGCTCGGTGTAGTAGGGGCGGCCGTCGGCGGGGTCAATTTCAAAGGTGACACCCTCGATGCCAAAGGCGGCGGCGTACCGTCCGGTGTCGGAGTAGAGCCAGTCAACAAACTTGACAGCAGCCTCCGGATCCTTAACCTTGCCGTTGATGACGATGCCGCTGCCGGACATCAGCGCGGCCTTGGCCTTGATGCCGTGGGCGCCGGTGGGGCCGACAGGCATCTTCATGGCAACCACGCGGGCGCTGGAGCCATCGGCGATGTAATCGTTGTTGATGTTGCGGATGCGGTCTACATAGTCAATGGCGAAGATGGCGTTTTCATTGGCAAAGGCTTCCTCCCACTGGGCGGTGTTGCGCAGTGCGTATTCCTCGTCCAGCAGATCTTCGTCATACAGCTTTTTCAGCCATTCCACCATTACCTTGAACTCGGCCTCCTCGGGGCCGTACACAAAGGCGCCGTCCTTGAGGTAATAGCCGTAGGTGGAGGTTTCGGAGCCGCCGTAGCCGGTGCCGAAGCTGGTGGAAAGACGGTTGATGATGTGGGTGCCGCCGTTGCGGTTGATGAAGGGAATCATATCGGGATATTTTTCCTTCAGGGTCTTGAGCAGCTCGTAGAGCTCGTCAAAGGTGGCGGGCTCGGCCAGGCCTTCTGCTTCCAGAATGTCCTCGCGGATCATCAAAACCTCGCTGATGGTGTTCTGGGTGATGCGGGGCATGATGTAGAGCTTTCCGTCAGAGGCGGAGTAGCTTTTGGCGATGGCGGGGTGCTCATCCAGCAGCTTGCTCAGCACAGGGGTGGAATCGAGATAATCGGTGTAGGGCAGGAAGGCGCCCTTGACCGCCACCTCATTGGTGAGGCCGTCGTTGGTGTTGGACCAGATGAGATCCGGCAAATCTCCAGAGGCCATCAGGGTGGTGACCCGGTTCTTGTAGGCGTCGTTGGAGTCGGGAACCGGCTGGAGATCCAGCTTGATGCCGGTGGTGTCATAGATGTGCTGCAAAAAGGCGCTGTCCTCGTAGCGTGTAACGGGGAAGGACGGGTGCTCGGCGATGAGGACAGACAGGGTGACGTCGCTGTCGGTCAGCTTGCCAGATTCCGGGGTTTCGGCGGGGGCGGGCTCGGAACTGACAGGTGCCGCCGAAGAGACTTGAGACGACGAAGCGGCAGGCTGAGCGGTGCTGCCGGAAGAGGTGGATCCGCCCGAGGAGCAGGCGCCCAGCAGCGATGCAATCAGGATACACGCAGTTGTTAGGGCAAATGCTTTCTGTTTCATATGTTTCCTCCTGTTTTACCGGGTATTGACGCCGCCTTTTCGCAAATAATAATTGTAAAAGGCGGTATCGCTCTATGTGGATCACGCTGGGCTATCCCTTGACAGCACCCAGCATAACACCCTTTGTAAAATATTTCTGGATAAAGGGGTAAATCATTACGATTGGCAAAACCGCGACGATGATGGCGGCGTACTTGACGGTGTCGGAAATGAGCAGCTTGGAGCTGTCAATGCTGGTGGAGGCGTTGGCAAAGGCCGTGTCCCCGGAGATCAAAATCTGCTGCATAAGAATTTGCAGAGGGAATTTATCCTTTGTGTGCAGGTACAGCATGGGCTGGAAGTAGGCGTTCCAGTGGGTGACGGAGTAGTACAGGGCGATGGTCATCAAAATTGGCAGGGAGTTGGGCAGCACAATGCGGAACAAAATGCCGATGGGGTTGCAGCCGTCCACCGTGGCGGCCTCCTCCAATTCGGCGGGAAAGGCCTGAAAGCTGGTGCGCATGATCATCAGGTTGTAGGTGCTGATGGCAATGGGCAAAATGACAGACCACATCGTGTCGATGAGATGCAGATCCTTCACCAGCATATAGCTGGGGATCATCCCGCCGGAAAAGAACATGGTAAACACAAAAAACGCGGAGAAAAACCGGCGGCCATACAGCTTGGGCTTGGACAGGGCATAGGCGGTGATGGTGGTCAGCGCCAGGTTGATGGCGGTGCCCGTCACGGTGTAGAGGATGGTGTTTTTATAGCTTATCCAGATGGAAGGCGTCTTGGCCACCGCCTTGTACGCCTCCAGATTAATCCCCTTTGGGAAAATGGAGATCTCGTTTTTCATCACCGCGTAGGGGTCGCTGAGAGACACGGCCAGCACATGGAGAAAGGGGTACAGGGTGATGAACATAACAAACAGCAAAAACAGAGCAATACACAGGTCAAACGCGCTGAAGCGGCGCAGCTTTTTGGGATGCACAGCGGTCATATACAGGTTCCCCTCCTTAGGGCGAAGATTGGGATTACCACAGCGAGGTATCGTTGAATCGGGAGGCCAGCTTGTTGGTCAGCACCACCAAAACAAAGTTGATGACAGACTGGAACAGCCCCGCCGCCGTCGAGAAGGAATACTGGGCGTTTTGGATGCCCAGCCGGTATACATAGGTGCCGATGATGTCCGAGGTGGCGTAGTTGTTGGGGTTGTAGAGCAGCAGCACCTTCTCAAAGCCGGCTGTCATAATGCCGCCGACATTAAAGATCAACAGAATAATCGCGGTGGGAATCAGGCAGGGGATATTGATGTACCAGATTTTCTGCAGTCGACCGGCCCCGTCGATGTCCGCCGCCTCGTACAGGCTGGTGTCCACGGCGGTGAGGGTCGCCAGATAAATGATGGAGTTCCAGCCCATTTTCTGCCAGATATCCGTGCTGACATAAATGGTGCGGAAATATTCGGGATACAGCATAAACTGGGTCTTAGTGCCACCGAAAAAGGCAACAATCTGGTTGATGAGGCCGTTGAGGGACAAAAAGTTGAACACCATGCCGCAGATAACCGCCGTGGAGATAAAGTGGGGCAGATAGCTGACTGTCTGCACTACACGCCGAAAGGGGCCGGAGCGCACCTCGTTGATGGCCAGGGCCAGCAGAATCGGCGCGGGAAAGGAAAAGACTATGGCGGACAGGCTCAGCAGAAGGGTGTTTTTGAACACATTCAAAAAGGTGGGGGAGGTAAACAGCGTACGAAAATGCTGCAGCCCATAGTTGGCGGCCCAGGGACTCCCCGCGATGCCGTCGTAGGGGTTGTAGTCCTTGAAGGCGATGATCACGCCATACATGGGGACATAGTGAAAGATGATGTAGTACGCAATGCCGGGAAGCAGCAACAGCAGCCAGTACCGGCTCACCCGGATTTGCTTCCACTGGGACTGGAAAAAGGCGCGCATGGTGTATCCCCCTGTTTTCATAACATATCGATATGGATTGCCCCGCAGACACAGCGAGGAACAGTCAGCCCCGCACCCGCACCAGCACCGAAGAGGCGGGCTTTACCCCGCCTCTGGCAGGTGCGGATGTGAACGCGGTACTGCCCC
>JAJDGX010000199.1 GCA_030265885.1 Ruminococcaceae bacterium OttesenSCG-928-L11
GAGATGAAGGCGGAAATGCAGCCTACGGATCATTTCCAGAACGAAATCGATGCATTTGTTGACAGCATCAAGACCGGCAAAAAGCTCCCCTCCCACATTGACACGGTAATTTTGACAGCCAAGATTATGGATACCATCTACCGTTCCTCAGAGGCACACGAGGAAATCAAGGCCTGATAATGCTTGATAAGAAATCTGTACTCAGATTGTATCAAACGACACATAAAAAGTCCTCAAACCCGTATGGTTGCAGGATTTGAGGACTTTTTTGTTTACTCCCACTCGCAAACTTAAAGCTTGCTCTAAACATTTTCGTTTTAGTAATATGATTTCTATTTGCTCCATTTGATTTCAGTTATCCACTCTATATGGTCTTTCTGAGTTGCTGTTATTAAAATGTTATCATGGTTTTGTTATCAGCCTAGACTTAATGCTCTATGCTTATATTTATCTTGGGTAGTTGATTGTTAGAGCCTAAGCCTCAGTTCTTTTGAAACTCTTTTTATTTGTTGAATAAACGCATCATCAGGACGCTTTCGTGCTACTTCCACATCACTCGTTGCTGCCCACCGGTAAATTTGCTCTATGCTACCATAACCGCGTTTAAACAAAAGTGCATATTTTAAACAGTTTGCTTTTGTGGGGGCATCCTGCAATATAACATATAATTCTTCATCAGTCCAAGGCTTTCCTTTCTGAGAGCAATCACGATATTTCTCATTATCCTTTGAAGCAAAATAATCTATGGTCGTCGACTCAATAAAATGCATCTTTTCCTCAAAATTCATCCCATCAATATTCTGAGAATAGATATTTATAAGTTCTTACTTGTATTCACTTTTTTTCATTATATGTCAACCTCATTCCCATTCTTCTCACATAAACTTATCTTAACGTTTTTAAGGTGTTTTTCCCTGCGTTAAGATTGCTAATTTCGCTTTTAGTTGCTGTATTTTTCTTTTCGGAAAAATTTTGCACTCAAATTGTACTCGCTCTATGGACGCACTAAAATAACTTCATCTGCGTTGAGGGCGGCATTTATGTAGAGTTTTGGGGTATCCTCTCCACTTATTCCTTCAAGCAATAAAGCTGCTTGCGCTTGCTTGAAAGCAACCTCTAGCGATTTGCCGAATCCAATTGCAGAATAAAAATATGATGCAAACACCTTTGCTGCTTCATCTCCGACCGCTTGTGTCATCCCGATGGCGGCGTCGATATGCTCAACAATAGCTTCTGCCTGTCCATAAGAAAAACATGTATTGAAGTACACAAGTCGTACTTTATCTGTAACTGTTGAAATAACTTGCACAATTACTTCTTTGCTGACGAGCTTGATAGAGCCGTCTGTATTTTGCAAAACCAACTCGTCGGTATCTGTACCATGTCCACTGAAATGAATAACAGTAGGATTTGTCTCGTTAATTGCTTGTAAAATATCAGATGTTCTAACAGCCCATCGTGTCACAAACTCAACAGAATCACGGTATTCTGATAATCTAATTTTCTCATAAATATCTCTCGCTTCTTCGTCAAGCCTTAATTGACCTGTTCCATCAGGATTCGACGCGAGGAATAAAACTTTTATTTTTTCAGGAATTTTCTGCAAGTCCGTGATTGCGGCATTTAGGTTACGCTGAGTTAGTTCATGACTTCTAAGCGTGCTGCTAATATTTTCCAAAGCTCCTTTTGCTCTTCTTGTCTATACCTCTTTTCTTCATCAGCAATTTCCTTATCTTTTTTTGCGATTTTCGAGTCAAAATCAGCAATTTTCTTATTTATCTTAGCGATTTCTTCTTCCGCACGTTTAATCTCATTCAGTTTACTTTTCATTGTTGATTGTGATTTAGTTGAACTCAGGATTCTTTTTGCAGAAGCGATTTTTTGTTGTTGTGAAGAGATTTTAGTACTTTCTTTTGCTCTATCTTGTGATAGCTTTGCCAATTCCGACCGTTTTCTGGAAATATTACTCCTATGTGTATCTATTTGCGCCATATAATCCTCCAAGTTATTTACTAATCCACAATTGATTTCAGCTGCCCGTAGGTATATTACAATATTCCACAACGGCATCACTCTTATGTGTTGAAGCCCATAGACAACCTCGTGTTGATATATTATTTAATACTACTTGCCATCTCCACCGCCCATAGCGGCAAATTCACCAACCAATCCTCTTGCTTGTAATCCGTCATGGACGTGCGGATTGCCGTCTTTGGCTGATATTTCTCGCAGTATGTTTTCAGGCTTTTTGCCTTGAGGTTGGTTTCCGCTTTGACCTCGATGGGGACAACCTCGCTCCCCGTATCAATCAGGAAATCCACCTCGGCACTGCCCCTGTCATTTGTCCAGTAATAGGTGTCCACACCCTTGATGGTCTTTAGCTGTTGCAGGACATATTGCTCGGTTAAAGCCCCCTTGAACTCCTTGAACAGCTCGTTTCCATCAAGTAGAACTGACTGGTTTAAGCGCACCATACAGCCGAGCAAGCCAACATCGAGCAAGAACAGCTTAAAGGCTTTCAAGTCCTCATAGGCTTTCAGGGGGATGCTCGGTGCCGTCACTCGATGCACCTTATGGACAAGCCCGCAATCGGTCAGCCACATAAGAGCCATTTCGTAATCCTTTGCCCGTGCGCCCTCTTTAATGATGCCATAGATAAACTTCTTGTTCTCCTTGGTAAGCTGTGCGGGAATGCTGTTCCAGAGCATACGGATGCGCGGCACAACCTCATTGGGGGCGTGCTTTGAAAAATCCTGCTCATAGGCGGCTAAGATACGCTCTTGTATCTCTCTCGCCTCATTGAAATCGCGATTATCGGCAAAGGTCTGCACCACCTCCGGCATACCGCCGACATAGTAGTAATGCTTGAGCAGGTCGATATAGTCCTGCTTGAATGTGGTCGCCATGTCAAAATCGCCCTTGTCAAGCAAGTCCACAAACTGCTCCTTGCCCATCGCCCGCATAAACTCGGTAAAGGACAGTGGGTATAAATCCATGAACTCCACCTTGCCCACGGGAAACGATGTGCCTTGATGGAGTGCCACGCCCAACAGCGAACCCGCGCAGACAATTTGATACTCTGGCGTGGTTTCATTGAAATATTTCAGCGAGGACAGTGCCTTTGGCACTTCCTGGACCTCATCAAAGATAAGTAGAGTGTTTTCGGGCGTGATTTTATGCCCGACATAAAGCTCAAGCCCCGTAATAATGCGGTCAATTCGCATATCCGCAGAGAAAAGCTCTTTCATCTGCGGATTGTTGTCAAAGTTAATATAGACCGTTTTGTCATAGGCAGTCTTGCCGAACTCTTTCATGAGCCACGTTTTGCCTACCTGACGCGCCCCCCCGGATGATGAGGGGCTTTTTATTGGATTTTTGCTTCCACTTATTGAGCTGTTCCATTGCACTACGATACATAGGGCATCACTCCTTACTATCCGCACTTGGCAGGGGTGTAACAGTTATCTTGCCGATGATAAGCATAGGGCTTGCCCGTCCTGTATCTTGGTCATAAATCGGGGAAACCTCTTTGATTTCATGCATGGGGCGCATGGCATCTTCCATGCAAACACGGATTGTGCTATCACTTGGATACTCCCCCAGAGCGGCGAGCAGCTCGCCAACCGTCATGTCGCAACGATTCGTAATTTCTATCAATGGCGGGATTTCGCCGTAAAGATTGCCCATGATAGCAACCCCCCTCAAAAATTGATGCTTTTATTATATCACGCAACAACACTT
>JAJDGX010000002.1 GCA_030265885.1 Ruminococcaceae bacterium OttesenSCG-928-L11
AAACCTCATCATCCGAACTATGTTTGGGTGACTTGCCCCTCGGGCAAGAGAAACCTAATTATCCGAAACCGTGTTTGGGCACCTTGCCCCTCGAAGCAATCCACACCACCAAAAGAATCTACGCACAAAAAAAGAAATCCTTCATAAAATGGTAATGAGTATATTGTATGGCAAACACTTCCAGTTTGCCGAACAATATCCCCAGAAACCAGTTAGGAGGATTTTCATGCCAGAGAATACTGCAGTACCGGCTGGCGCGAACGCCGTAAACGGCGCAAATCGCTTTAAAGAAGCCGTTTGTATCGAAGCCGGAAGAATTTTCGATTCGTGCAGTGACAAAGACTGTCTGGAGGATCTACAGGTCTTTTTCACCGTGCAGGGACAGTCCATCATCGATCAGAGCGCTCTGATCAAGTGTAAATCGGCAGAAGTGCTGGACGTATACTTACAGGTTGAACCCGTACCGTTCAACAAAGGATTTTATGCAGTAGACATAACATTTTATTTCCGTATCAGCTTCAGCGCCTACACTTCCCCGGTTTCCACCCCTGTGAATGTGCGGGGCCTTGCCTTCCACTCCAAAAAGGTCATCCTTTTCGGCAGCGAAGGCAATGTCAAAACCTTCTATTCCGGCGATCGCAGGAATGTCTGTGACCAGGCTTTGGTCTCCAATATGCCCACTGCGGCTGTCAAGACAGTGGATCCCATCACCCTTGGCTGCCGCATTGTGGACTGTCTGCCCATGTATGCGGAGCCTCTGGGCACTGTGCCCGAGGAAATCGCCGCCTGCTTTGAAGGCGACTTTGTCTCCACAGCCGAGCCCGGTCTGAAAACCGTGCTTGTCACACTGGGGCTTTTCACCATCGCCACACTGGAGCGCAGCGTACAGCTGATGATTCCCACCTATGACTACTGCGTGCCCGAAAAGGATTGCACCACCTCCATCACCCCGGATGATCCCTGCGAAATGTTCAAGCGCATCAAGTTCCCTGTCAATGACTTTTTCCCCGAAAATCTCAACGACATGTCCAGCAGCCAGTGCGACTGATTGCCCTGTAGCAATCGTTAGCTGCATTGCTCCTGTTTTGGGCAAAACCGGCGGCCTCAATCCGCCGGTTTTGCCCAAGGCAAGAATGGACAGGCTACAATTGGGGATTACTATCAAGGAGAATAAACATGAATTCCAATGGAACACTGATTGTAATAGAAGGCCTGGACGGAAGCGGCAAATCCACCCAGACCGGACTTCTCGCCGACTGGCTTACAGCGCGGGAGATTTCTGTTCGCCGGCTAAAATTCCCGGACTACGACAGCAAGTCCTCCACATTGGTACAAATGTACCTGAACGGAGAACTGGGCGGCATTCAGGATGTGAATTTATACGCAGCATCCAGCTTTTATGCCGCCGACCGCTACATCAGCTTTGTCACCGGCTGGCGACAGGACTACGAAGCCGGCGCGGTGATGCTGTGTGACCGCTACACCACCTCCAACCTGATATACCAGATGGCAAAGCTGCCCCGGCAAGAGTGGACAAGCTATATGGATTGGCTCTGGGATTTTGAGTTTACACGCATGGGCCTGCCCCAACCGGACAAGGTGCTGTACCTGGATATGCAGCCGGAGACCTCCCGGGCACTGCTGGAAAAGCGATACCGGGAAAACGGCGGACAGATGGACATCCATGAGGAGAGTATCGCCTATCTGCTCCAGTGCCGGGAGGCCGCTCTGTTTGCCGCCCAGCGCCTTGGCTGGACTATCCTGCGCTGCTGCGACGGCAGGCAGCCGCTGCCCATCGAGGCCATTTTTCAGCTGATTACAGACAAAATAAAGGAAATCATCAAACTATGAGTATGCAAACCGCTATCGTATCCGAGCCCACTGTCGACTCGCTGCATTTTAAAGAAATCGCCCTTTCCGACAGGGAGTGGATGGAACCTTTGCTACGGGCGTCCGACTACCGGTCGGAGGAATACAGCTTTACCTTCGCCTATGTCTGGCGGGGAGTATTCGCCTACAAGGCCGCCCGCTACCGGGATATGCTAATCATCAAGTCGGAGCGGGAGACCCATCCCCCCTCCTATCTATTCCCGGCCGGCTCCGGGGATATTGGCGCTGTCATCGAAGCGCTGATTCACGACGCCCGAGCCAACGGCCACGGGCTGCTGTTTCACACCATTTTGCCCGAGCAAATCCAGGTGCTGGAGACTCTCTATCCCGGCCGATTCCACATCACACCAATCCGGGATTACTGGGACTATCTCTACGACGCCCAAAGCCTCATCACTCTGGCGGGAAAAAAGCTCCACGCCAAGCGCAACCACATCAACCGCTTCAAGGAAAATAACCCCGACTGGACTTATGAACCCATCACCCATGACAATTTACCCGAGGTTCTGGCTATGACCGACCAATGGCTGGAGGGGCATGAGGTGAAATCCAAAACCCTGATGCAGGAATCTCGTGCGGTGTGCGCTGCCATCCGGGATTTTGACGCCCTGGGGCTGGATGGGGGCGCCATCCGCACCGGGGGCCGAATCGTTGCCTTCTCCATGGGGGACAGGCTCAGCTCCGACACCTATCACATTCAAATTGAAAAGGCCTTTGGCGACGTGCAGGGCGCATACGCCATCATCAACCAGCAGTTTGCCGCCCACAACTGCGCCGACTATCGGTACATCAACCGGGAGGACGACTCCGGCCAGGAGGGACTGCGAAAGGCCAAGGAGTCCTATCGCCCTGTTATGATGGTGGAAAAACACATCGCCAAGCTGCTGGATGCGTGAGGACACTCCTATGAAATATCGATTTGCCATGCCATCCGATCTGCCCGCTCTCCAGACACTGTGGCAGGAATGCTTTGGAGACAGCCCCGATTACACCACCTTTCTGTTTGCCCGCCTCATCCGGCCGGAGCGCGCTCTGGTCGCGGTGGAGGGGGGCATTCCCCGCGCTATGGCGTTTTTCACGCCGTTTCGTCTGTCCGGCGGTGGCGAGCAGGGCGCCTATCTCTTTGGGGTCGGCACCGCCCTCTCTCACCGGGGGCAGGGGCTCAGCACGGCGCTGCTGGCGTATGCCGATTCCGCACTGGCAGAGCAGGGCTATGCCCTGGCTGTGCTTGTCCCCGCAAGCGAGAGCCTGTTTGCCTTTTACGGCAAGCGGGGCTATTCGCCCTTTGCCCGCATCTGCCGCCACACCGCGCCGGTCACTGCCGCCGACGCGCCTCAGCTTGCCCTGACAAGCGCCAGTCTGCCGGAGTTGGCGCCGGCTCGCCGTGCCTTTTTTGCCTCGCTGGGCGACTGTGTGCTGTGGGACGAGGAGACCCTCGCCTACATCCAGGCAGAGTGCCTCCGCTTTGGCGGGGAAGTGTTGGGCTTCTCGGTGGAGGGGAGCAGTGGCTACGCGGTCTGCTATCGGGGCGATGGGGCCGTTGCGGTCAAGGAATTGGTCTGTCCCCCTTCCGCCTTTGGCAGGGTTGCAGCCGCCTTGTCCCATCGATATGGCGATTTGGCAATATCGTACACCCTGCACAGTGTTTTTTCGACAGAAACAACACAAACAGACTTGCCATATGCCCTGGGGAAATGGTATGATACTATCGTACAGGCCGGGACAGGCCTGCCCTATATTGGGTTCACCCTGGATTAGCTCTGTTGCGCCATCACCGGCAACAGGCCTTTTGCAAACAGAGAAGGAGCACATGCTACCATGATTTACGTTTTTTTTGCACATGGCTTTGAGGAAATTGAGGCCATTACACCGCTGGATATTCTGCGTCGGGCCGAACTGGAGGTACAGGCGGTGGGTGTCGGGGCCAAGACCATCACCGGCTCCCACGGCATTACCGTTCACTGCGACATCTCCGACCGGGAAGCCACCTCGAAAAATCTGGAGATGATTGTATTGCCGGGCGGAATGCCGGGCACCCTTAACTTGGAGAAATCCCGCGTTGTGTCGGAATGCATCGACTATGTGGCGAAAAGCAATATTTGGCTCTCCGCCATTTGCGCGGCCCCGTCCATACTGGGGCACAAGGGCCTGCTGAACGGCAAAAAGGCCACCTGCTTCCCCGGCTTTGAGGATCAGCTAGAGGGTGCGATTTACACCGGCGAGCGGGTGGAGCAGGACGGCAAAATCATCACCGGCAAGGGTGCCGGCGCGGCAAAGCTGTTTTCCCTGAAGCTGGTGGAAGTTCTGTGCGGCAAGGAACGGGCCGACATTCTGGGAGCCTCCTTGCAATGAAGCGCGGCTTTGACCTGCGCGTCTACAAGCGTTCGCTGCGGCAGCGCTACCGGAGCCTGCGCAAAAGCCTCACCCCGGAGGAAAAGACGGATTTTGACAGCCGCATCCTGCACAACCTCTGTTCCCTGGATGCCTACAAATCCTGCAAAACTGTGCTGACCTATGTGTCCACCCCCGAGGAAATCAACACCCATCCCCTCATTGAGCGGGCCCTGGCCGACGGCAAAACCGTGGCGGTGCCCTATTGCATTGACGGCACCCGCAATATGGATTTTTACATCATCCACTCGCTGGATGAGCTTGTCCCCCGCACCTTCGGCGTGCTGGAGCCTGTGGCGGAAACCAGCCGCAAGCTGACCGATTTTCGCCATTCCATCTGCATTTTACCCGGCATTGCCTTTGACCAATACGGCTATCGGCTGGGCTATGGCGGTGGCTATTACGACCGCTTTCTCTCCCATGTGTACAAGGGAACCACCATCGGCGTCTGCTACGACCGCTGCACCAAGGGCTTTCTCTCCCATGGCCGCTACGATGTTCCCTGCCGGATGATTGTCACCGAAACCTCCTGTCGCAAGGCGGTAACCCGGCCCGGCACTCCCCGGGATGTGCGCCTGCACCCCCGGAACGGCCGCCCCCAGAAGAGCCCCCGCTCCTAATGGGGCGCCCATCGATTTTGAAAACAAGCAAAACGCCCCTGAAACAGCTTCAGAGACGTTTTGAGGATACTTCCCACCGGGTGGAAGGCTCCTGTTTGACGGGAATCTCCCGTCGCGTTATGTTGACGTGCCGTCGTTCGATTGGGAACCTGGCACAGGTGCAACCGTTACCGGCCGGTTAAGCACGTGTTCTGATGCCGTGCTTGTTAGCCGCAGCAGCAGCACAGAAGAATGATGATGAGGATAATCCAGCAGCAGTTGCCGCCGAAGCCGATCCCGCATCCACCATTGCAGCCGCATTCGTTGCCACAGGGGTTGCATCCGCATCCACAGTTTCTGAACATTTATTGTCAACTCCTTTTTATTGGGTTGCTATATCCTATGTGGCAGGGAATCCTTGGGTTACATAGCGAAATTTTCCAGCCCCTGCGGTTTTGCTCTCCCGGATGAAAACCGCACTGAATTGGAAGGATCCGACCCGCAAATCACGGCAAAGCAAGAAAATCCGTTTTTTTCGGGCAGGGATGCGCCGCGTCGAATGAATATGAGGACACAAATGAGACAGTAGTACTCTGACCAGCTAAAAATTTTAGCTTGAGAGCAGGCTGGTCAGCGTAGTAGTATATTTGCAGTTGCAGAAAGGGGTTTCGGCCAGAGGCAGATTGCCCGGTCGGCATCATACTATGGCAAATTATCAGCAGCCGGGACGCCAGGAACGTCCCAACCGCCCCACCGGTTCCAATCCGCCGGCCCGTCGGCCCGCGGCTACAAGCAACCGCAGCACCCCACCCGCCGGCTCTCGCTCCGCGGGAAGTACACCGGCTGCGCGGCGCACCGCCACACCGCGTCCTGCGGCATCCCAGCAGCAGCGCAAGCAGGATCAGCCCTCCAAGCCCAAAATGAAAAACCGCTGGATATCTGCGATTTTGATGGTGATTGCCACTCTGGGGCTGTGCGTGTTTCTGTCTGTCTTTATTCTGGACAGCGCCCAGGAGTTGTTTGGCCTGAACCAGCCCGACAACCCCATTGAGGTCGTCATTCCCGAAGGCGCCACCAACAAGCAGGTCATCGATATCCTGTACGACCGAAAGGTCATCACCAAGACCCTGACCTTCATGCTTTACTCCAGCCTGAAGGTGGACGAGGGCGAATTTACCCCCGGCACCTATAACCTCAACTCCAACATGGGCTATGACGAAATTATCATGTACATCCGCTATGGGCTGATGGAACAAACCACCGTCAAGATCACCTTTATTGAGGGCTGGACGCTGCGGGTCATTGCCGACAAGCTGGAGGCAGAGGGCGTCTGCGACGCGGATGAGTTCATCGAATACCTGGAAACCGCGGAACTGGACTACGAGTTCATCGACCGTCTGCCGGAGGACGACCTTCGCTTCCACCGGCTGGAGGGCTACATTTTCCCCGACACCTATGAATTTTGGGTGGGTGAGAAGGTCAGCAGCGTCGCCAAAAAGTTCCTCGACAACTTTGAGAACCGAATCACCGAGGAAATGGAAACCCAGATGCTGAATTTGGGGCTGACCCTGGACGAAGCCATCACACTGGCCTCTGTCATTCAGAAGGAGGCCGGCAACGAGGAGGAGATGTCCAACGTCTCGTCTGTATTCCACAACCGGCTGGACGACTCCGCCACCTATCCCCAGCTGCAGTCCGACGTCACCATCTTCTATGTCAACGACGAAATCAAGCCCTATGTGGACATTACCAACCAGACGATGTACGATTCCTACAACACTTATGTGCGGGAGGGACTGCCCATCGGCCCCATCTGCAACCCCGGCATTGACGCCATCAAGGCGGCGCTGAACCCCGCCGAGACAGACAATTACTTCTTTGTCACCGACGTCAACGGCAAGTATTACTACTCCAAAACCACCGCCGAGCACGATGAAAATGTGCGAATCGCCTTTGCGGAGAAGCCCATCGACGGCGACAGCACCGGCGAAGTACACGGCACCGGCGTCACAAGCGAATAATCAATAAGGCCGGAACCGCATTCCATACGCGGTTCCGGCCTTGTCGTGCTCAGGCGGTGTTATAGCTTCATAGTAAAGTGGACGTTGACACCCGCCTCCTCAAAGCCCACACCTGCGTGGAACCGGCGGCTCAGGGTATTTTCCACCTCACAGTCGGAGGCCATCTCCGTGCAGCCTCTCTGCCGCGACCAATCCCCGGCAAAGGCAATCAGCTCCCGGGCAATGCCGGCCTGGCGAAGGGCAGGCTCCACATAGATCCCCTCGATGTAGCCCACCGGGCTGGATTCCGTTCCCTCCACATAATCGCGACGCAGGGAAAGGCTCACAAAGGCCACCGCCTGCCCCTCACGGTAATAGAGGAACTCGTGGGGAAGCTTCCCTGCTTCCCATTCCTCCAGCATATCCGCCGGAGAATTGTGGGGCCACAGGGCGTTGCAGAGCCTGGCCCACTCGGCTTTGTTCTGGGTATCCACCGGTATTATCATGACGGTGTTCCCCCTTTCGGTTCATTCAAAATTAGCGCTGGTGTTTTCGGCAAATTCGTGATACAATGATCGGCGGTACAACATATGGGAAAGAAGGATTCGTCTTGAAACGAAGCCAGATTATTGTGTGCGCGGGTCTCATTGCCGCGCTGGTTCTCATCGGTGTGGCGTATGCGGTGTCACGGCCGGCACAGGGCGGCAGCGGCGCGGCCAAAACCGTCACGGTGACCGTCATCGCCGCCGAGGACGACGTCCGCGTTCACACGGTTGCGACAACCGCCGATACCCTGGGGCAGGCTCTTCGGGACGAAGGCCTTATCGAGGGGGAGGACAGCGCCTATGGCCTGTTCATCACGGCAGTGGACGGCGTGGCGGCCGATTCTGCCCGGGAGCAGTGGTGGTGTCTCACCCAGGCCGGTGGGGATGTCTTTTCCGGCGTCGACACCACCCCCATTGCCGACGGCGACCAGTTTGAGCTGACCCTGAAAACAGGGTATTAATGCTGTATAAACAAGGAGGATTTTCCCATGGGCAAAACCATTCTATTCCAGGGCGACAGCATCACCGACACCGGACGCCGGGAAGCCAGCACCGATTTTCTCGGCAAAGGCTATGTCCACAAAATCGCCGATATCCTCGCCGCCCGGGATGCATCTGTGCAGGTTATCAACCGGGGCATTTCCGGCAACCGTGTGGTTGACCTGGTCGCCCGCTGGCAGGAGGACTGCATCGATCTCAACCCGGATGTGCTGACAATCCTCATCGGCATCAACGACTGCTGGCGCAAATACGACAGCAACGACCCGACCCCTGTGGAGGCCTTTGAGGCCAACTACGACGCCATCCTCACCCAGGTTCGCGCCAAGACAAAGGCGACCATCTTTCTGATGGAGCCCTATGTGCTGCCTGTGCCGGCCGACCGGCTCCAATGGCGGGAGACGCTGGATCCCCAGATTCAGGCCGTGCGCCGCCTTGCAAAGAAGCACCGCACCCATCTGATTCCCCTGGACGCTATTTTCGCCATCGCCGCCATTGACTGCGACTACACCGACCTGACCGTCGACGGGGTGCACCCCACCGATGCCGGCCACGAGCTCATCTGCCGGGAGTGGCTGCGGGCCTACGACGCCCTGTAAGCAGTCCCCTAATCGAGCAGTACAAAGCCGCCGCCCAAGGTGGTGGTTTTCATCCACAAGGCAAGATCGATTTCCTTGCACTGGCCCTGATCATAGATCAGGGCCAGATTTGTTTGTGGAGCAAACGCCACAATGGTCACCCAATGCCAGCTGTCCAGGTTTTGCAGGGAACCGTTGGAGAGATTGAGAAACGCCACCGGTATATCGGCGGACAATGCCCTTGCAATGCGGTTTGTCGCGTCCTCCGTGCGGCTTTTTGCCATGCCCAGCGGGGGAACCTCCACCGTCGTACCGGTAAGGGGGATGGATTTGGATGCGGCATACCGGATAACCCCCTCCAAAAGCATGCCGGTCTTGTTCACCCCCATAGCGGTCGGCGTGACATACTCCCAGACCTCATTCATCAGCGAGAGAAACCCAGCCTGCCGGTTCCCGTCATAGGGGCACAGAGACTCCCAGCCGGCCCGGGTGCGGGAGAGGTACCACAGGATATGGGCACTGGTTGTGGGGCCGCAGCCGGCCTGTCGTTTCCAGCTGTCCCGATACCAGGCCTGGTTGGCACCGAAGTAACTCTGCCCCTCCCCCTCAATGCGCAGCACCTGGGGTGTCCGCAAAGATACATTCGCGCCGGACTCCCCCCATGTGTGGGTGGTCGTGTCGGTACCGCAGCGTGCGTCCATCATAGATCCTTCACCATCTGCATGTAGTCAAAGGCTTCGTAGCCCAGCCGCTCATACAGGGCAATCGCGGCGGTGTTGGAGCGAGTGACCTCCAGGCGGAAGCGCTTCGCCCTGTCGCTGTTTTCCTCCTCGACGCGCCGGATATAGGCGGAGCCTATCCCCCTGCCCTGAAAGGCGGGCAGAATATACGCCTCCTCCAGCAGAACGACCAGGCCGCCCACCTCGTTTGACCAGGTATAGGACACCAGCCCGTACCCGGCATACACATCGTCGTACACAAACGTATATCCCTTCATAAAAGGGTTGTGATTGAGACATTCCTCGAAGGTGGAGGCAAAGTTTTCCTCCGGCACAGGATGCAGGACAGCATCCAGGGAGTAAAACTGCTTCGAGGCCTCGATGTAATCGGTTTTGTCACACGGTTGAAACTCGCGTATAAGAAGCGCCATTGTAAAACCCCATTTCTGGCCAAGAATAAAGAATAGTGCTGATACGCAAAGCCCTCCCTTGGCCAGTATGGCTTTGCATGCAAAGTCGAGGCGTCAGCCGAGAGGTGGGCGTGCGAATGCACGCTAACCCCTATTTCTGGCCAAGGTGTACAGAATAATGTTGATGCACAAAGCCCTCCTTGGCCAGTATGGCTTTGCATGCAGAAATGAACAAGCATAAAGCAATGGCTCGGTTTCAACCCCGAGCCATTGCTTTGCCGTGCTCTGTCAGGCCGTCAACTCGTTGCTCAGCTCTCTCCGGCGATGGAAAGCGCCTTGACCAGCGCCGATGCGGAGCCAACGCCGCCTTCCAGCACAAAGTCGTTGGCGATGCCGGTGATATCCCCCAGCAGCCGATAGAAGTTCCCGGCGATGGTGAACTGCTCGATGGGCCGGGAGCGCTTGCCTCCCTCAATGAGCCACCCCTTGGACTCCAGCGAGAAATCGCCGGTGGAGGCGTTAGCGGAGGCATGCATGCCCTTCAATTCCGTAATGTAGACGCCCCGCTCCACCCCGGCAAGCAGCTGGTCGAAGGACTGGCCGCCCGGCTGCAGGCACAGGTTCCAGGGTGCCACCGACACATCGCCCGCGTAGGAGCGCTTGCGGCCATTGCCGGTGGAGGCGCGCCCCGCTCTGGCCGCCGACTGCATGTCGTACAGCAGGGCCTTCAGCACGCCGTTTTCTATCAGCGTCTTGGGGAAGGTGGGGACACCCTCGTCGTCAAAGGGCGTTTTGCACAGGCTTTCGGCCAGATGAGGGGCATCTGTCAGCGTCACAATCTCTGACGCAATGGCGGTGCCCTCCTTGCCGGACAGCAGGGACAGCCCCTTCTGCACAGCGTCGCCGGAAAATACCGACTGGAAGCAGGAAAGCATCTCGCACATCATGCGGCGGGAAAACACCACCGGGTACTGTCCGGAGGGCACCGTGCTCCCCCCAATGGAGCCGACTGCCAGCGCAACGGCCTCCTTGGCCACCGCAGCCAGGTCAATCTGCTCCGCCGTCAGATATTCTCCCACAGCGTCGCCGCTGAACTTGCGCCCGTCCTGCTCCGCCACCGCTTCGCAGAGGACGGTATACCCCCCCTGCACATTGGAAAGATCCACCCCGTGGGAGTTGGCAAGCGCAGTCTCACCCCGATAAAAGCTGATATAGGCATAGGGGACAGATACCATCCGCTCGTCCTCCGCCAGCGCCAGACGCTCGATTTCCACCGCCATCTGCTTGAGTTTATCCACATCGCAGGCCTCGGGTGCGGACTGGGGCAGGGCTGTGTAATCGCCGCCGCCCTCGTATATGGCGGCGAAGCCGGTGCTCTCCAGCACCCCGGCGCAGGCGGAGGCGTCATCCACCAGCCGCTTCGCCTCTTTTTCGCTCAGTTCCTGGGTGTGGGAGTAGCCGGTTTTGCCGTCGATAATGCAGCGGAAGCAGGCTCCCAGTGCCGTTTTATCGGAGAAGCTGTCCACCTCGCCCTTGTATGCCTTTACTGTGGTGGAGGCGCTGGCCTGGTAATACAGGTCGTATTCCGTCAGGCCCTTTTGGGCGGCATACCCGGTGACGGCCTGTTTGAATTCATTGTATGTCATGCTGTTTCGTCCTTTCTGCGATTTCGCTTATCGGCCGCCTACGGTAATTTCACGCACGCGAATCATGGGCTGCCCCACATTGGTGGGAACCGTGCCGCTCTCGGAGCCGCACATCCCCTGGGACAGCGCCAGATTTTGGCCCACCATATCAATGTCCAGCAGAATTTGTGAGCCCTTGCCGATGAGGGAGGCGCCGCGAACCGGCTCTGTGATCTTGCCGTTTTTCACCAGATATCCCTCGGATACGGCGAAGTTGAACTCTCCTGTGGCGGGATTGACCGAGCCGCCGCCCATCCGCTTGGCGTAAAGGCCATTGTCGATGGAGGCGATGATGTCCTCGTTTTTGTCGGGGCCGTTTTCGATGAAGGTGTTGGTCATGCGGGAGGTGGGGGCATATTGGTACGATTCCCGCCTGCCGCTACCGGTGGGGGCCATTTCCATCCGGCGACCGCCCAGCTTGTCGATGAGATAGCCCTTGAGAACACCGTCCTGAATCAACACATTCCGCTGGGCCGGTGTGCCCTCATCGTCGATATTCAGGCTGCCCCAGTTGCCGGGAAGGGTGCCGTCGTCGGTGGCGGATACCTTGGGATTGGCGATGACCTCTCCCAGCCTGCCGGAAAATTCCGAATTGCCCTTGGCCACAGAGGTGGCCTCCAGCGAATGTCCGCACGCCTCGTGGAAGATAACGCCGCCAAAGCCGTTGTCGATGGCCACCGGCATGCGCCCGGCGGGACAGTTGCGGGCATGGAGCATTGTCACCGCACGCTGCGCCGCACCCCGGGCCGATTCCTGCACGTCAATCTCCTCAAAGCACTCAAAGCCGGCGGAGCGGCCCGGCCCGTCGTAGCCGGTCTGGTTCTCGGTGCCGTCGGAGGCAACCGCTGTGTTAAACAGCCGGGTATAGGCCCGGCGATCGGTGGCAAAAATCCCTTCTGTATTGGCTATCAGCACCGTCTGATCCCATTCGATCAAATCTGTGATGGCCTGGACAATCTCCGGGGAATAGGCCTTTATTGCGCCATAGGCCGAGCGAATCAGGGCGGCCTTGTCGGCCAGCGCAACGGAATCCAGCGGCAGCTTCACCGGGTGAGCCGTCTCGATGACGGTAGGCGTCAGCACAATGTCCAGCACGGCAGCAGAATCGCCGATGGCAGCAGCGGCCTTTTTGGCACAGGCCAGAAGCCCGTCCCGACTCAGGTCGTTGGTGGTGGCGTAGACACTGCGCAGACCCTTGAATACGCGCACCCCGGCGCCCCAGCGCTTGCCCTTGATAGCGGTGTCCAGCTTGTCGTCGATCATCTTCATGTTGGAGCGCATCGTGTCCTCGGCAAAGAGCTCGGCAAAGTCCCCGCCGGTTGCAACAGCCTGTTCCAGCACCAGCTGCGCGGTTTCGCGGTCTATCATTTCATCGTCTCCTTTACGGGTCATTGCGGCGCGCCGGAAGTGCCTTGCCGACACCTGCTCCAAACACCGCCGCTGCATTGCAATCTCTATTGTATTGTACATGACTTGGGCGGGAATATCAAATAGGAATGAGTCACTCCCCCATCCTGAGGGATATGGAAAATTTTATCATGTTGTGCTATACTGTATTTATGTGTTTTTTTCGACAACAACGGAATCCAACCGGCACGGCAGCAATCACCGCAGAATGAAACAGCCGCCCCCAAATATGCTTGTGGAAGAGGGTTACAGGAGGATATAATGAGTAAGCTGGAATTGCGTCAACGGCCACCATACCGCACCATGCTGTGGCGCCGCGCCATTGTCATTCTGCTGATATTGATACAGCTGCTTGTCATGGGATATTACCTGTACAGCACAAGCCAGGCATCCCAGATTATGAACACCGCGCTGCTGGTCATCAGCATATGTGTCACGCTGTATATCGTCGGCAAGCAGGACAAGCCTGCCTATAAAATCCTATGGATCATGCTGATACTGACTCTGCCGATTTTCGGCGGCTGCATCTATTTGCTCTTCAACCACCAAACCATGTCGCGGCGCTTTCGCAAGCAGCTGAACGCCATGGAGGAGTGGAGCCTACCCCTGTATTTTCGGGGAAGGAAAGCACCAGAGATCACCAAAGAATATGCAGAATTCCGCCCGCAGATACAGTATTTGGAGGATCACGCAGGGTATCCGCTGTTTGAGGCCACCCAGACAAAGTTTCTCAACTCGGGCGAGGCCTACTTTGCCCAGCTTTTGCAGGAGCTGGAAAAGGCGGAGCGCTATATCTTCGTGGAGTCCTTCATCCTGTCCGAGGGCAGAATGCTGGACACCGTGCTGGATATTATGGAACGCAAGGCCGCCGAAGGGCTGGATGTGCGCCTGATGTACGACGACATCGGCTGCTTTTTGACCTTGCCCCGGAATTATCGCAAGAAAATCGCCGCCCGGGGAATTCGCTGCACCGTCTTTAACCCCTTCAGCCCGGTTTTGTCCACACTGCAAAACAACCGGGATCACCGCAAAATTGTGTCCATAGACGGCAAGATTGCCTTTACCGGCGGCATCAATCTGGCCGATGAATACATCAACGAATTTGAGAAGCACGGCCACTGGCGGGATTCCGCTGTTATGCTGACCGGCGCGGCTGCCTGGAGCCTGACGCTGATTTTTCTGGAGCTGTGGCATGTCAGCAACAAGGATATGGAAAATTTCGACGCACTGTATCCGTGGGACAAGCCCTGCACCATCGAAAGCGACGGCCTGGTACAGCCCTATGCCGACAGCCCCGTAGACGATGAAAACGTCGGCGAGCATGTCTACATTCAGATCATCAACAATGCCAAAGACTATGTCTACATCAACACCCCCTATCTCATCATCGACGACAACCTGATGTCGGCCCTGAAGCTGTCGGCCAAAAGCGGGGTGGATATCCGCATCATCACCCCCCATGTGTGGGACAAGCGTCTGGTACACATCACCACCCGCTCCTACTACCGGGAGTTGATTCAGGCGGGCATCCGGATTTATGAGTATTCCCGTGGATTTAACCACTCCAAGACCTTTGTATCCGACGACCGAATCGCCACCGTCGGCACCACCAATCTGGACTACCGCAGCCTGTACCTTCATTTTGAATGCGGTGTTACCATGTATCGAAGCAGCGCCGTTATGGATGTAAAGGAGGATTTCCTCAACACCATCCCCATCTGCCAGGAAATTACCCTGGAAATGTGCAAGGCCGGCGCTCTAAAACGAATGATGCAGGAAGTGCTGCGGGTGTTCTCCCCCCTCATGTAGCCATTCCCGCAGACGCCGAAATATGCAAAGCCGTCCGCCACCCTTTTTCCAGGGGCGCGGACGGCTTTGTCGGTTATCCTCCCGCCTCCATCTCGACAATTTCCAGTTCCGGCATTTCCCCGCCATACAGTGCCATGGCGCCGTCGCTCAGCAGGGGCATCATGCGCATACGGGCCGCCCGCGCCTTTCCCTGGGATTCGTAGGCGACAAGCTCCTTGCGCGTCGGCTCCTCCGCCACACAGAGATACTTTCTGGATTTCCCTTTCACAATGCACTTTTTATCCGTTGATACTATGACATACATCTAACTCAATCCCCTTTTATCCGGTTTACACATAGTGTGCCCATTTACTGGAAAAATAAAAGTTGACTATTCCAAATTATTGTGCTAAGATGTGGATCGTTCATCGGAGGGTATATCAATACGGGTATATACTGGATAAGATGCGGGCCTGCGCCCTGTCTTATCTTCTTTTTATTTGCAGGCTTGTCGCCTCGACTTTGCTCCGCAAAGCCATACTGGCCAAGGCATGGCTTTGCGTGTCAACTTTATTCTATATTCTTGGCCAGAAATGGGGGCAGCGTGCATTCGCACGCCCACCTCTCGGCTGTCGCCTCGACTTTGCTCCGCAAAGCCATACTGGCCAAGGGAAGCTTTGTGTGTCAACTTTATTTTATATTCTTGGCCAGAAATGAGGTTTGTATGAACAATTCACTTACACAGGGCAAGGTCAGCTCCATCCTCGTCAAGTTCGCCATGCCCTTTATCATCGCCAATCTGCTGCAATCTATGTATGGTGCCGCCGATTTGTTTGTTGTCGGCCAATACTCCAATTCTGCCGCTGTGTCCGGTGTTGCCATCGGCAGCCAGGTCATGCAGACAATCACAGCCATTATTCAGGGGATTTCCCTGGGCAGCACCGTGCTGATTGCCCAAAGCATCGGCAGCGGCAACCACAACAAAGCCGCCAAGGGAATTGGCACCTCCGCGGTGGCATTTGCCGTGCTGGCGGTGCTCATCGCCGTCGCGATGTTCTTTTGCATCGATTTATCGATCAACCTGATGCAAACACCGGTGGAGGCCCTGGAGGAAACCCGAAACTACATATTCATCTGTACCTGTGGCATACCGTTTATTGTCGGCTATAACGTGGTCAGCAGCATTTTCCGGGGCTTGGGCGACTCCACCACCCCGGTGGTATTTATCGCCATAGCCGCCTTTGTCAATATCGTCACCGACTTTGTGCTGGTGGGCCAGTTCCATATGAGCGCCTCCGGTGCCGCCATTGCGACGGTTGCCGCCCAGGCAATCAGCTTCATCGCCAGCCTGATTTATATGGCAAAAAAGGGCTTTGCGTTCCCTGTCCGGCGCAGCGATTTTCGCATTGACAAGGAATCTCTGCTCTATATCCTCAAGGTAGGCGTACCCGTCGCCCTGCAGAATTCTCTGGTCAACATTTCCTTCCTGGTGATAACCGCCATCATCAACACCATGGGGCTGATTGCCTCCGCCGCTGTGGGTGTGGTAGAGAAGCTGATGGGCTTTATGATGCTTCCGGCCTCCTCCTTTTCCTCCGCTGTCGCGACGATTACAGCGCAAAACATCGGTGCCGGCAAGCCGGAGCGGGCCTCCAAAAGTCTGCAATTCGGCATCCTGTTCAGCCTGGTATGGGGTGTGCTGATTTGCGTGTACTCCAATCTGCTGCCCGAAACCCTCACCGGCCTGTTTTCAAAGGACGCCGCCGTAGTCACAGCCGCCGCCGATTACCTGCGAATCTACTCCTTCGACTGCATCCTGGTGGCCTTTGTGTTTTGCCTGAATTCCTACTTTACCGGCTGCGGCAACTCCGTGCTGCCCATGGTTCACAGCCTCATCTCCACCTTCCTTGTCCGCATTCCCATGTCCTATGTGCTGAGCCGGATGGAGGGGGCAGGCCTCTTTGAAATTGGCTTTGCGGCACCGCTGGCCTCCCTGTTTTCACTGATTATCTGCCTGTTCTACTTTATCTACAAAAAGAAACGCGGCAATCCCATTGTAGAAAGTGAATAACGGCCTTTCACGCCAAAAGCGACCGGGTGATTTCGAATCACCCGGTCGCTTTGCATTGTATTTATCCGCCACCCTTATTCGGAGGCGTAGTTGGTAAAGTAGCCCTTAATCAGCACAACAGGTGTTCCCCTGTCGCCGCTGCCGCTGACCAGATCGCTGAGACTGCCAATCAGGTCTGTATACTGCCTGGGAGTGGTGCCCTGAGACGCCATTTCTCCCACCAAATCGCTGTCCTTGTTGCGAATTTTAGCCTGAATGGCATCACCCAACTCGGCACCCGTCAGGTTGGACAACTCATTGTCTGCGAAGTATTTGATTTTGATTTCGTTGGGTGTTCCGCTGAGCCCCGAGGTAAAAGCCGGGGATACCACCGGATCGGCCAGTTCCCAGATGCCTCCCACCGGATCCTTGAAGCAGCCGTCTCCATATATCATAACCTCAACGGATTTGCCCAGTTTTTCCTGAAACAGCTGCTTCAGGGAGGTGATGACCTCCATGGAATCCGCTTTGCTGGGGAACAGCTTGACCTTGTCCTCGGTGGCCATATTGGAGCCCAACAGGCCGTATTCGGCGTTGAATCCGCTGCCGTCCACAGGGGCTGTCAGGATGTCCTCCAGACCATATACGGTCTGTGCGCCGGCATTTGCCAGCAGCCGCTTTGTCCGCTTGCGGGTGTGAATGTCGCAGTTCAGCACGTTCTTGGTGAAATTCAAAATATAGGTGGGGTCGTTGGAGATGACCGTCTCGATGTGATCCCCAAAGCTTTTGTACAGCTGGATGTAGTCGACGCCGGTAAACCGATGCTTTGTGTCGTGGCCGAAGGTGGCCCGAAACTCCGCCTCGCTGGCAAAGCTGTCGCTATAGGGGTTCACGTTTTTCTCCAGCACCGCATCCTCGGAGATCAGCTTGTTCCCCACCTCATCGCTGGGGTAGGACAACTGCACATACAGCTTGTCGCAGGCCATGGCAATCGCCTTGAGCAGAATGGAAAAGCGGTTGCGGCTCAGGATGGGAAACACGATTCCCAGATCCTTCCCGCCGAACTTGCGGCGGATATCCGCAGCAATCTGCTCGCAGGAGGCATAGTTGTTGTAGCACCGCGCCACTACCGACTCGGTGATGCAGATGATATCGTTGTCGTCAATGGAAAAGCCCTCTTCGGCCGACGCTGTGATCAATGTATTGTAAATCTCATTGGCCAGATCGTCCCCCGCCTTGAAGATGGGGCACACAATCCCCCGCGCCGTTACTCCCGTATATCTCATACAACCTCCATTCCTGCCAAGGCTATAAAAGCAAATGTAACAGCCGCACCCCACGCCTTGGCAGGTTGGACTCCGCGAAGCGGAGCCGAGGCGACAGCCGAGGGGTGCCGCGTGCATCGCACGCTCCCCTCCATTCCTGCCAAGGCAATAAAGGCAAGTGTTATAGCCGCACCCTACGCCTTGGCAGGTTGGACTCCGCGAAGTGGAGCCGAGGCGACAGCCGAGGGGTGCCGCGCGCATCGCACGCTCCCCTCCATTCCTGCCAAGGCTATAAAAGCAAATGTAACAGCCGCACCCCACGCCTTGGCAGGTTGGACTCCGCGAAGCGGAGCCGAGGCGACAGCCGAGGGGGGGGGCCGCGTGCATTGCACGCTCCCCTCTATGAGGGTATCCCGCGATGCTTCGCGCCCCCATCTCATTTATTCCGGGAATAAGTATAGCACAATTTGGCAGAGAATGCTACAAAAGTCATCCTGCATTCTTAATTTCCCTTAATTTCCGCCTCCGCCACCACTCGCCGAATCACGACGCTGCGCATGCTTTTGTCGCTGTACAGGTCTAGAATTTCACCGGTATCCAGCGCCCGAACCACTGGCCGGAAGGTGTTGCTGTTGTTCAAAACGACACCGATTTTGTCGTTGCTCAGCTCCACATAGCTGGCCACCGGGTACAGCTCCACCTTCTTGACAAAGGCCTGCACCACGTCGTAGTCAAAGCTGGTGTCGATGCCGCCCATGATGTACTCCACTGCCTCGCTGGGCTGCATCGGCATTCGGTATGGCCGGTTGGAGGTCAGCGCGTCATACACATCGGCCACCGAAATGATTTTAGCCCACAGGTGGATGTGATTTCCCGCCTCCTTATTGGGGTATCCGGAGCCATCCATCTTCTCGTGATGGCTGAGAACCCCCGCGCAGATATTCTCATCCCCTATCATCGTCTTGAGCAGATATTCATAGCCCTCCGGGGAGTGGGTTTTGATGATATCAAATTCCTCGTTGCTCAGCTTGGAGGTCTTGTTGATGATTTCAATCGGCACCGCCGTTTTGCCAATGTCGTGGAGAATGGCGCTGGTGCCAAGGGCCCGCAGTTCCTCCCTGCCCAAATTCAGATACTGCCCCACAGCAATCGACAGCACCGCCACACTCAGGGAGTGATGGTACGTGTAATCGTCGTAGCTTTTCAGGTTGTTGATGTTGACCACCGTGTTGGCGTTGCTGGTCAGGGAATCCACCAGCCGATCCACCACACTGTCCAGTTGGCGGATGATGCGGGCAGAGGAGTGAATGTCCTCCGGGTTGATGCGAATGCTCTCAAACAGTCCCTTGACATCCCCCACCGCGGTATTCCGCAGTTCTGTCGTTATAATCGGCTTTGGCTTCGGCACGTAGATTTGCCTCTGGGTCGATTGCCGCATTCGCTCAAAGCGCTGCTTTGTCAGCACGTCGTCGATATATACAAACTTGATGTTGTACCGCATCAGCTCAGAAATCATGAAATCCGTCAGTGCCGTGTGCTTTACTACCAACGGTATTCCGTTTTCGCTGTCACGGTAAATGTCCTGAGCCGTCACCATTCCGCGCTGTACATTGTCAATGAACACCATTCTCATACCAATCCCTCATTGTCCACAATTGATATTGCCGCGAAAGGCCGACATGGCCGTCCTGTTATCGCCCCTGTCTCCCTTCAATTATACCATCTGCCGGCTGCCAAATCCATCTCTTTCCACAATCTGACAGTTCGCAGGCGCAAAAGCACCCGGCCCCGCCATCGATGTGCTTCGATGGCGGGGCCGGGTGTGATTTTGTTGTCGGGTGATTCTATTTCAGGTACTGCTCCAGCATTTCCATGGTCTGGGTATAATCCAGGGGCTTGCCGATGTGGTTGTTCATCCCGCTTTCCAGATAGGTTTCCACATCATCTGTAAAAACGTTGGCCGTCAGTGCGATGATGGGCGTTTTTGTATCGATTTGCCGAATCATCCGCGTGGCCTCCACGCCATCGACCTCCGGCATTTGTATATCCATCAAAATCAAATCGTATTGCCCCGGATTGGCGGCGAACATTTCATAGGCCTCTCTGCCGTTGGCGGCGCAGTCAATCCCGATGTGGGTCTCCTCCAGCATGGCGATGACAATTTCCCGGTTGATTGCGATGTCCTCGGCCAGCAGGAGCCGCTTACCGGTATAGTCCACCGGGCTGTCCGCCTGCTCGGCGGCGTTCTCCGTCGGGTTCGGACTTTCCTTTTTCTCCGCCGCATCCTGCTCCAGCTTGACGGTAAAGAAGAAGGTAGAGCCCTTGTCCGGCTCGGATTCGACCCAGATTTCTCCATCCATCAGCCCGACAATGCGCTTGGACAGCGCAAGCCCCAGACCGGTGCCGCCAAAGCTGCGGGAGGTGCTGTTGTCGGCCTGCTCAAACATGCGGAACAATTTTGCCTGCTGCTCCCCGCTGATGCCGATTCCCGTATCCGAGACCTCAACCTGCAGAGTGACGCCATTGCCTGCCTTTTCCTTGACAAAGGCCCGCAGGCCAATCTCGCCTCGCTCCCCGGTAAATTTCACCGCGTTGGACAGCAGATTGATAAGCACCTGAGACAGACGAACATCGTCGCCCACAAGGGTCTCCGGGATGTTCTCGTCGATCTCCGTGGTCAGGGTCTGCGCCTTTTCCTTCAGCTGAACGCGAATCAGATCCCCTGCCTCCTCCGCCACACGGGCAAAAGAAAACCGCACCGGTGAGAGTTCCAGCTTGTTGGCCTCCATCTTGGACATGTCCAGAATGTCGTTTATCAGGGACAAAAGATGGGCAGACGCCTCCTTGATTTTCTGGAAGGCATCGTCCTTTTTGTCCGGCTCCTTCGCCTTTTGGCCGATGGCGGTCATCCCCACTATGGCGTTCAGCGGTGTCCGCATCTCGTGGCTCATATTGGACAGGAAGATGGACTTCGCCCGGTTGGATGCCTCGGCTTGATCCCGGGCCTCCACCAGCATTCCGTTCAGTTCACCCAGATTCTCGTTTTTCCGCTCCAGTTCCTCCGAGTTCTGTGTCAGCTTATTGATAAGGTCGTTGATCTTCTCCGCCATCGTGCGGAACGCGGTGGAGAGAATGCCAATCTCATCGCCGTTTTTGGTCTGGGGAATATCCACATGAAAGTTCCCCTCACCCACCTGCTTGGCAGCTTCCGCCAGACTGAGGATGGGCTTTGTCAGGTTGCGGGTAACAACATACAGCACCAAGGCAATGAGGATGATTCCCACAAGGGATACCAGGATAACATAGTTCCGGATGTTGTTGGATTTCTGCAGCACCTTCGACATCGGCACATTTACCGCCACCGACCAGGGATTGGTGGCCTCGCTGAACTGAATGGGCGTGTACACCTTGTAATATCCGTTTTCCGTGACGGTAAAGGATTCCCCGTTTGCGATGGCCCGGGCAGCCTGTTCCGCCGTTTGCAGCCTGTTCCCATCCAGCTGGAGCAGTGCCTTGGCCATGCCGTCGGTCATCTGTGTCAAATCCAAATGGACGCTGTTGTGGTTTGCCGCGTAGGCGGCAAGATTTTGGGCAAAGGCCTCTGCCCGGCTGCGCTCCTCCGCCTGTGCCGCTTCATCCATTTCCCCGGAAAAATCCGATTGGGCGTAGTCGTTGGCAATCGCCAGCGCCTTCCGCGCCAGAGAGGGCTCAGTCGTCAGCATGGCGTGCGCCGATATGGCGTGTACGCTTTGGTTGAAGTATTCATCCTCGGGATGGGCCACCACAAGACCGGAGTTGGAGTAAATCTCCGTATACTCATCCAGGCCGCTTACATTGACGTGGGACACCATTTCCTGCAGGCTGTCCAGCGCCATGTCGGACGAGACAATCCCGATAAACTCGCCGTCTATCAATATGGGAAACACCAGGCTGGTCATCAGCACCGACGTCCCCTGCACCTCATAGAAAAAGGGGTCGGTGATGTATTCCGTGCCCGAATCCCTGGCGCCGGCATACCAGACATCTCCGTCAAAATCCTCCAGAGGTTCCACGTCGATTTCCCCGTTTTGCAGGCTCCAATAGGGCGCATACCGCCCCGATTCGCCGTAAAGCGGATACTGACCGGCGTACACGGCGTCCTTGCCGTCCAGCTTGTCCGGTTCAAAGGCAACGCAAAACGAGATGATGTATTCCTTTTGCCGCAGGGAATTCTGCAGGATGGCGTTCAGCGTATCCCGGTCGGCCTCGCCCCGTTCGATCAGCGTTTTAAACACCGTCATCAGCGATTCCGATGTGACCCGCGCCGCCTGCAGCTCCGAGCGTATCTCGTAGCTGTACTTGGCCGACATTTCATCCGCCAGTGAAAAGGCATCCACTCTGGCCATCTCGATGCTTCGATAGGATACGATTGCGCTTACAATGCTGAATGTGATGATAACCACCACGGTTATCAGGGCAAACAGCTTCATTCTCAAGCTCATTTTTTTCAACACGGAGATTCCTCCCAGCCCATACTCTACTACTATAATGCTGCAATCACAGCCAAGTATCCCGATATTCCGGCGAAACAGGCAACGGCCTTTCCCTTGTGCAATTCTATCATGCCGCAGCTATTATAACACATTTTTCCAGCGCGGGAAAGTTAAATTTAAAATCCGTCTCCAAAACACCCACACCACAGATTTTTTCAACGAGCCTCTCCACGCCAACCGGCGCAGGGGCATCCGGAATCTTCACCCCGGCTGACCCGAAGCGAAGTGGCCATACTGGCAGGCGCAATGTGTCGCCACACGGGAAATCCCCGATTTTCGAGAAGGTGAATTCTTACATTTTTCTTTTTTTCGCAGTACAATCGCCACATTGCCACACGGATATCCCCCATTTCACCGCCGGGATGAAAGAAACGACCTGTTTACTTAGCACAAATAATCCATATATTATTGAATGAAAGAGGTGAATATGCTGTGAAAAAAATAAGAGACAACCACCTGATGCGACGCATATTGGTCAACTGGCAGCTGTACTTATTTGTGCTGCCGGCTGTTCTGTACTTTTTGCTGTTCCACATTCTCCCACTGTTCGGGCTGCAGATTGCGTTCCGGGATTACCGACCGGCCCGCGGCTTCTTTGACAGCACATGGGTCGGGCTGAAGCACTTCACCCGATTTTTCAACTCCTACTACTTTGTCACCGTAATGCGCAATACGCTGACAATCACAATCCTCACGCTTATAATGGGCTTCCCCCTGCCGATTCTGCTGGCCCTGCTGCTCAACGAGCTGCCCGGAAAACGGTTCAGCAAGGTGATTCAAACCGTCTCCTTCGCGCCGCATTTCATATCCGTGGTGGTCTTGTGCGGCATCATCATACTCTTTCTGAATCCCAGCACGGGAATGCTCAACCATCTGCTGCGCCTTCTGGGAATGGAGCCTGTCAATTTTCTTGGGCGACCGGAGTTGTACAAATGGGTTCATGTCATTTCCGGGGTCTGGCAGGAGACAGGCTGGGCATCCGTCATCTATTTTGCGGCCCTGGCAGGGGTTGATCTGTCCCTGCACGAGGCCGCCCGAATCGACGGAGCCAACAAGTTCCAGCGGATGGTTCACATCAATTTTCCTGTGCTGGTGCCCATCATCGTGGTTCTTTTGATTATGCGGTGCGGCTCGCTGCTTTCCGTCGGCTACGAAAAGGTCTATCTGCTGCAAAACGACATGAACGTAAGCGCGTCGGAGGTCATCTCCACCTATGTTTACAAGGCTGGTCTGATTAACAACGACTACAGCTTTTCCACCGCGGTGGGCCTTTTCAACTCGGTGATCAACTGCATCATGCTCGTCCTCGTCAACGGCATATCCCGCAAATTCAACGAATCCAGTCTGTGGTAAGGAAGGGGAAGAAAATGGAACACACAGCCACCCGCGCACAGTCCGTCCGCAAGAAAAAAGCGGACAGAGGCGACCTCATCTTCAACATCGTCAACATCGTTGTAATGTCCATATTGCTGGTTTTGTAGATCTACCCGCTGCTGTATATTTTAAGCGCCTCTTTCAGCGAGCCGACCTATGTCAACGCCGGTGAAATGTGGCTGCTTCCCAAGGGCTTTACCTGCGAGGGGTATGAGCGCCTGTTCCAATACAAGGAAATCTGGCGCGGCTACCGCAACACCATCTTATATACCGTGGGCGGCACTGCAATCAATCTGATCGTCACGCTGCCCTGCGCCTATGCCCTGTCGCGGAAGGATTTCGTGGGGCGCTCGGTGTTGAGCATGCTCTTTATGTTTACCATGTTTTTTTCCGGCGGCCTGATTCCCACCTACCTTGTCGTGATGAATCTCGGCCTGCGGGATACGCCGTTTGTCTTGCTGGTGCTGGGCGCGACCTCGGCCTACAACATATTTGTCTCCCGCACGTTTTTCGCAACGACCATCCCCGAGGAACTGCAGGAAGCCGCGCGAATTGACGGCTGCACAAACTGGAAGCTGTTCATCCGCATTGTCATGCCGCTTTCGGCACCGATTGTCGCCGTTATGGCTCTGTTTTTCGGCGTCGGTCACTGGAACTCCTACTTCAACGCCATGATTTACCTGAAGGACAGGGCCCTCTACCCGCTCCAGCTGATTTTGCGGGAAATCCTGATACAGAGCAACGTAGCGGCGGAGATGGCCATGGTAGATATCGACGTAGCGGAAACCCTTGCGGCAAAAGCCCGCATCTCCGGGCTCATCAAATACACCTCTATCATCGTCTCAACAGCACCGATGCTGGTGTTATATGATGTCCGAGCCGACCCTGGAGAGCCAAACCGGCGCCCTCGGCGACGCCATGCGCTCCTACCGCTCCTTCGACATGCCCGGCATCGACATGCTGTGCGACCGCCGCGAGTTCACCACAGCCAAGCAACAACAAGCTGCTGGTCAGCTATGGCGCCGCGTCCGAGTTTGGCGCTGATATTCCGCTGGCGGCTTTCGTCGTTATCATGAAGCTGTTTCAAATCGTCATCAACGTAGCCATCGGCATTGCGGCGGGCGCACAGCCTATCATCGGCTTCAACTACGGGGCAAAACGATATGACCGGGTAAAAGAGGCCTTCAAATGTGTTCTGCTGTGGACATTCATCGCCGATGCGGTGGCCACTGTGCTGTTTCAGGCGGTGCCCGGTGCGTTCATCGCCCTCTTCGGCTCGGACGGCGAATTGTACACCAGCTTCGCAACCCGCTGCCTGCGCATCTACCTGTCTTTGATTATCCTCACCTGCATTCAAAAGGCTTGCGCCATTTTCATGCAATCCATCGGGAAATCCACCGCCGCAATACCGCTCTCCATCATTCGCGATGTGGTTTTCCTCGTCATCTTCTCCTTTGCGCTGCCTGCAGTAGCGGGCGTCACGGGGATTTTCTGGGCCGCCCCCGCCGCAGATATTCTGGCGATAGCCGTTACCGCAGTGGTCATGGTGCGGGTGTGGAAGCAGCTTGGTTCCGCCGAAAAGGGAGCCACGAACATTGCGGCCGCGCAGGCAATTCAGCCATCTAAAAAGGGCGTTATCATCACCATCTCCAGGGAACACGGCTCCGCTGGCAAGCATATCGGGCAGTTGGTTGCCCAAAAGCTGGGGATTCCCTGCTACTACAAAGAGGTAACCGCACTTGCCGCGCAGGAAAGCGGCCTTGCAAAGGAGTTCATTTCCGATATCAACGCAAATTCACCAAGCACGATGCACAGTCTGTATTTGAGCACTCAGGTGGTGCAGGACGCCATCGTGGCACAAGAGAAGATTATCAAGAGAATCGCGGATGCCGGTTCCTGTGTGATTGTCGGGCGCGCCGCCGACTATGTTCTGCGCGACCATGAGGATGTTGCCCGCATCTTCATCCACGCACCGGAGGATTACCGAGTAAAAAAGGTGATGGAAATGTACGGAGACACCGAACAGGAGGGCAAAAAGAGCATTGCCCGTTCCGATGCCGCCCGGGCAGCCTATTACCACAACATCTCTGGGCAGGAGTGGGGCGCGGCAAAGCAGTATGAGCTTTGCATTGACAGCTCCATCGGTGCGGAGAACACCGCCAATACAATCTGTGACTATTTGAAAAGCAGAAAGACAGTTTCTGCGGCTCGCTCCGCTTAGTTGATTTCACAGCTTTTCTGGATAACTTCTATAAATTGATAAATCACGAAGGCCGGGGCTATTTAAGCTCCGGCCTTCGTGATTGAAGCTATTGCGCATTCGGCGCATCTATATTCGTGATTCCATTAATCGTGTCAAATCCCTCGGAGAACGTCATATAAGGAAACCAAAAGAAAATCAACAAAAACGGCTTAACTATGCGGTTTGTGGCGATATGGCTTCCACACCCATACCACGCAATCGCAAGAAGTGACGGAAATCGATCCGCCACTTCTTCTTTTTGAGCATATATCGCTCAGATAAAGAATCAGCTGTACAGAATGACAAATATCAAAGCACAGAGCGCATCGACAGGAAACAGAAATACGGCGGCTTCAAATTCGGAGAAGCCACCGTGAAAAACCTATTATTCCTGAGCATGACATGCTAAACCCTCACATTCTCATTACGCATTGCATGCGAAAGCGGTTGGAAAGGCACTGGCTGTCTCAGGCACATTGAGTACAACAAAGCCAGCGTCTCGGTTTCAGTTGCTGACATAGCGAATGAAACCGTGGCGCTTTCTACATAAAAAAAGGTACAACAAATAAACCCACTTTGATGTGGATTTTCAAATAAGCGTGTACGCTACAATTCGCCGTGCAGTCAAGTGGTGGTGGACAATAATGTCCTTGCCTGCAAACGATATCCAAGCCACACAATGTAATCAGTCAATCGGAATTCAATGCGAGACGGATAGTGGTGTGGGCTTTGCAGCCCATATCCGTACGGCGAAGAAACTAAACGCTGATATATCGTTAGCGCTCGGAAAATATGTAGATACACACAATTTAATATAGCAGACAAGCCTACTCGTTTTTTGTCAAACGATGTGGCTTTCACAAAGCGGGAGCATTTTCCTTTGGAAAGATCGCTCCCGCTTTTTATATTTTACAAACAAACAGGAGCGTGAAGAAAATGTTCAAATACGGCTTTCTTAAAAGGTCGGGCAAGCGAATCCCTCTCATTCCAACGGGCAAGACACTGGTTCCCATCTCGCCGCCGGAAAAGGTCTACCATGACCGATCATCCAGATGCCTTGGATGTCCATACCCTGCTCACGGCCTCATGTGCCACGATAATCGGCTCGATGGTGCCTGCTTGCGAACTGATATGCAGGAATTGGACGCAAAACATCAGCGGGAATATATGCAGAGAGAAAGAGTCGTATCAAATATCCACCCGGAATCCTTGTCCATTTCGGCTATGGCTATTGAGGTCACTTGCCGGTAGAATATGTGATTGCAACACGAAATAGAGGAGAGTGATAATTTGTTGAAAGTCAATGTCCGAGCAACACAGTATCATCAGGAGGAGGGGTATACTGGGGCAGAACTTCGCCTTCCTGCCAGCAAGAGCGAGATAATAGACGCGCTGGATCGGGCGCGGGTACCTTATGGTAGCGGCGAATATGTTGCTATTCCATCAATGACAACTACCCCCACCTGCTTCATCGAACCACTGATTAATGTAGCTTGCCCGCCGTCGCTAGCTGAACTGAATCACCTGGCTCAGCGGTTGGAAATTTTAGAGCCATACGATCAGTACATCCTGGAGGGAATCGCACAGCATCGCCCTCCGCGCAGCGCAGCCGACCTTATCGATGCCACACACAATACCGACAAATACAGCTTCTACCCATATATCTCCACTGACAAGCAGCTTGGAGAACATGCCATTGAAAACGATATCCTCCCTGAGTTTTCATCTATGAGCAGAGAAGTACAGGCATGTCTCGATCTGAGCAAGGTTGGTGCTCGCCTGCGGCAATATGAGGGCGGCATACTGACCGGCGATGGATATATCGTGCCGGAAAGCGACGAGTGGGTGCAAATGTACGATGAAACCCTTGCGCAGCGTGCCATCACATGGGATGAGCGTGATCCCATTATTAGCCTGGAAATCTGCAAGCATTCGGATGATCTCGAAAGCGTCTGGCTCCATTGCCCTGCATCCCAGGAGGATATGGAGCGTGTATTGGAAGCAGCTCATGCCAACATCTTCGATGAGTGCATCATCCGCAGAGTGCAGAGCGTCATTACAGATCTTGAATATGAGATCGAGTTCGATCAATATATCTCAGCGGTGAATGGGTTGGCGTCAGACATCAAGGCGATTGGCCCAGAGAACTATGCCAAATACAAAGCTGCCTATGAACTGGAAGGTGTCGGAGATTTGGATCATGCCCGCCAGCTTGCTCAAGAATTGGATGGCTACAGCTTTATTCCACTCTCCACTACGGCAGAATATGGTCGCGCCCTGCTGGAGCAGTCCGGCATGGATGTGGATCTGGCTGCGAAATACGGCTTTGATTTTGACGCATATGCCCGTAGCAGGTTGAATCTGACAGATGCGCGCTTTACAGATTATGGCATACTGATGCCGATTCAGCAGCAGGAATTGCGGATGGAGCAGGAAACTGAGCAAACACTCGAACCCACCATAGGCGGAATGTAACGCACAATTGTGTGAAGCATGCCGCTATTCTTTTATGAAGGAGATCATCATGGAAAAAAGCAGATTTTTCAGAGAAGTTACCCGGCTTGCAAACTCCCATGACTTTCACGTCAGCGGTATTACCGATGAGGGCAGGCTGGAATTGTCCTCCAGCCAACACTACCTTTGCCGCATTGACGAAAGCGGTGCCATCTATTATCCGCAGAAAAATGAAGCCGAACTGGACACTTTCATTTCTCAGGTGGAAGCCGCACGCAAATATGTCACCGCGGTAGAACAGTCGCCGCCCCTTGTAGCCGAGGGCTTGCCGGATGGTTACCGCCTCCTCTGCCAACATGAAAAGACGGTGCTGGCCGGAAAAGACATGGGAGCCCATGGCTTTCAATTTGTCACATGGGAGTGGGGATATGACCGCACCGGTCTCAATCATGGCCATTACTATGACAGCTATATCGCAGCAAAAGAAGATTTCGGCTTCCGCTCTGGTCTTGTGCCAAATCACTATCGATTTTCGCCGGAGCAGGCAAAAGCTATCTATCGAGCCACATCGATCATCATTGAATACGGTCTGTTTGAAAGCAACGATGAGTATAGCCGTTTGCTAGAGAGTCAGTGCAAATTGGAAGCCGCGTACTCTGATTTAGCGGAACAATCGCTCACTCCTGAGCAGCACCCCGAGCACGAACCGACTATGACAATGTAATTGTCAGCCACAACAGAATATTCATCCACCCAGGGCGGGGATTTTCATTTCAATATGAGAATCCCCGCCCTTTTTATATTCCCACCAAGAACAGAAAGGGTTAAACAAGATGATAGACAATCAAATACAGCAGTTTCAGCATGAGGAATTCGGTTCTATTCGCACCATCAATATTGACGGCGAACCGTGGTTTGTGGGCAAGGATGTTGCAGGGGCATTAGGATATAGCGATACATTTGGCGCTTTGAAAAAGCATGTTGATGATGAAGATCGTCAAAACTGCCGAAACGGCAGTTTTGAAACAAGCAATCGCGGCATCACTATTATCAACGAATCCGGCCTCTACAGCCTGATCCTCTCCAGTAAGCTCCCCGCAGCCAAAAAGTTCAAGCGCTGGGTCACCGGCACTGTCCTCCCCTCGATCCGCCGCCATGGAGCATTCTTCACCCCTGAAACCCTCGCCGCCATGCTCGATAGCCCCGAATTCACCAGAAAGATCCTAGAAACGGTGCAGGCAGAAAACAGCGAAAGCGAGGTTCTGCGCCAACAGGTCGCCGTACTCGCGCCCAAGGCGCGCTACTACGATATCATTCTGCAAAGCAAATCTCTGGTTCAGACGAGCATCATCGCAAAAGATTATGGCTTATCTGCTGTTCGTTTTAATCGGCTGCTCCATGACCTGGGCATCCAGTACCGCATGGGAAACACGTGGCTTCTCTATCAGGAATACGCCGGCGAGGGCTACACCAAATCCCGCACCTACCGCGCCAGTGAAAACACCAGCGTCATCCACACCTACTGGACTCAGCGTGGGCGGCTGTTCCTGTACGAGCGGCTCAAGCAGGAGGGCATCATCCCTCGCCTGGAAGCAGACGATCCCGCCGCCTACCCGGAGGACGGTGATTGCCCATAAACAGTTTCACCAGTCGCGTCGGAGGTAAAAAGTCCCAGCGGGAGGAGATCGTCGCGCGGTTTCCACTCAGTTACAGCCGATACATCGAGGTCTTTGGCGGTGCGGCATGGGTATTGTTCCATAAGCCGCCTACCCCATTTGAGGTGTACAACGATTTTGACGGTTCGCTGGTCAACCTGTTCCGCCATGTGCGGGAACATCCCGATGAACTGCGGGAGGCGCTGCGGTATACGCTCAATTCCCGCGAGGATTTCAAACGGATGCGGGATGCTTTCAAGAAGAAACTCCCCATGGATGACCTAACTCGTGCAGCATGGTATTACCAGCTGATGCGGATCAGCTACGCCAGTAAAATGAGCAGCTTTGCCTGTCAGCCCCACAGTATGTGGAAAGACTTTCCGCTCATTGATGCCGCCAACAACCGATTGCAGCAGACAGGTGTCATTGTGGAAAACCGGGATTTCCAGTGGCTGATCACCCATTATGACCGGGATGATGCGTTCCTCTATCTCGATCCGCCCTATTTCAGCACCGAAAGCTACTATCTTGCCGGAGGCTTTGGCCGTAAGGATCACATCCGACTGCGGGACACTCTGCGACACGCGCAGGGGAAATGGCTGCTCAGCTACAATGATGACCGCCACATCCGCTATTTGTACCGCCACTACCGCATTGAGGAGGTGGAGCGGCTCGACAACATGGCACAGCGGTACGAAAACGGCAAGCTGTACAAGGAATTGCTCATTTCCAATTACGATACCACGGAGCGGCGTAGGGCCGAGCCGCAGCAAATCTCACTGTTTACACATACGGTCGAAAAGGACGCAGTTGCGCCCTTTTTTGATAGATATCAATAATATTACGGAGGTAGAACATGAAACTGACTGTCAATCGAAGCATGAAATCGAAAACCCTGCCCATCCCCGGCGCGGTGCTGGCTGTGTCCGAGCTCTCCCAGTGTGATGCGGTGGCGTTTCACACCGGCGACAACACCGTGGTGGCGCTCCCGGCGAAGATGACCGCCATGGAACTGATCAATGCCATCAATACGCTGCACGAAATGACCGTGAATCTGACTGTGGAGCTGGTGAAATCCTGTGATCTGTGCGATGAATGCGGCCTGTGCGAATGCGTTGGGTTGGCCTCACAGGAACCGGTTGCGATCCCCGACCACATTCTGGAGGAGGCGGGGCTTCCCTTCGACTGCAAGCTGGTCGCCGGTGTGGACGGGGACGGCAATATCATGGTGGAGCAGGCCGGATACGAACATGACCTGAATGATGTTCCCGATCACATTCTGAACTCCCTGGGTGAGTGCGGTATTTGCCTTGCCGATCTGGAGGACAGGCTGATGCTTGGGGATATCGTCTACGATGCTGAAAAAGACGAGGAGGAATGCCTGTGCGCGGAATGCGAAAACTGGTAAGCATCATTTTTGCAACGTTGCTTGTGACCACGAATGTCTATGCCGCTGACATGTCGGACTCGGTGGAAACTGAGTCTGGCACTGTGGTCATTGTCACCGACATCACACCCCAGACAGATGATACTGCCGTTAATCTGCCGGAGGTTCTGCCGCTGGATGTGCAGATGAAAACCGAGGATGGTGTGAAGCTGCTGGTGAAAACATTCGAGGTATCGCCTGATGCCGATCCTCAGCGATTGATCGAATCCGGCCTGACCCGCAATGGAACGGAGTACACTCTGCGAGAGATTCTGCGACAAACCCTGCCCGGCTCGGCGGAGCAGCAGACCGCCAGTCAAGTTGTCACCGTTTCCAGTGAATCGGATAAGCGGGAGGATATCCTGCCCCTGCTGCCGGAATCCGTAGATTATGCGGAGAATGGCTTCACTGGCCGACTTGTACTGGATGCAAATAGCCTCTCCACCGAGGTGGCAAGCACCAATGGCTACGCCTATACCATCAAAGACTCGCGGGAGTTCTTCGGCTTGGAGCGCAATGATCCC
Organism: Ruminococcaceae bacterium OttesenSCG-928-L11; assembly: GCA_030265885.1. Classification (GTDB taxonomy): domain Bacteria; phylum Bacillota; class Clostridia; order Oscillospirales; family Ruminococcaceae; genus WRAV01. The sequence continues at coordinate 32,033 of JAJDGX010000002.1, forward strand.
TACTATATTCCCAAGACCACCACAAAAAACGGCATGACCTTGGCCTTGGCGGATATCCAGTGGAATCCTGCCAACAGTGAAAATCTGGCAGCACCCATCTACTCTGCCACAGCCTACTACACCGGTAAGGGCTACGGCAGCGCGCCGGACAGCTACCTCGTCACGGCACAGTACAGCGGCATGGTGCAGAAAGCTGTCCCTGGCAATGTGCTGTACTCCATTGTTTATGAGGCTGTTCCGATTCCGATTATCCCTGAATCCTTCGATTGGGGCAAGGCGGGAATGATCAGTCTGTTGGTGGTTACCGGATGCGGTTTTGTGGTACTCGCTGTGGTGCTACTCCGTAAATTCGGCCTACCGAAACAGCGGAGAAAGGTGGTTGCTACAGGCTTTGCTGATTATCAATCCGAGCTGGAGGCAAGGCCAGAGCGCAGAAAACCCCATGCGTTGGGATATATGAGACGAGATGGAGGTATGACGGATGAATAGACTGAAAGCAATCTGGCTTATCCACAGTAGATGGTTGGCGGCAGGCGGAGCAGTGTGCTTGATCCTGCTAGTCGCTCTTGCAGTGCAGGCTTCGAAGCCAGAGCCGCGTACGGTGGCCGCGCTGCCCGCTGAAACCGAGGTCACCTTCGACCTGGACAGCAACAAGGTTTATTCCGCTGATGATGGTGTGATTGTCATTCCGGCAGATGAAACGCCACTGTCCAGGGAGGAAGCGCCGCTGCGGCAGGCAGCATCGGTTATCACCAATGCGCCGGTTGCTGTGTCGCAGACGGATACAGTGGTCGGCAGCAGCGATTACACCTTGCCGGAACAGGCGCAGTTGGCCGATGGCAGCATCGGTCAGCTCTCGATCCCCAAGCTTGGGCTGACGGTTGGTGTATTCGAATCTGACAGCGAAATGGAGGCCATGACCAAAGGGATTGCCCATTTCAAGACCACTTCTGCGTGGTCAGGGAATATTGGGCTCTGCTCTCATAATATTAATTTCGACCTCACGGATGGCTATTTCAAGCAGCTCCACACGCTGTCGGAGGGCGATAATATCACCTACAAAACCGCACTGGGAGAGCGCACATACACAGTTAGCACCGTGGCAGAAATCCCCGCCTCTGACTGGAGTTATCTCGGCAGGACGGATGACAATCGCATTACTATGATTACCTGCATCAGCGGTAAGCCGGATGCCCGGCTTGTGGTGCAGGCGGCTGAAAAAAGCTAAACGGACGCTATTCGCGTCCGTTTGCCTTGCGGTATTCGTCAATCATTCGCAAAACCGATTCTGCCTGGCTTTCCGTCAGCCCATCCAGGTTAAAGGGGTTATCGTTTTGTGGCTCTACTCCTAGCAGATAGTCGGTTGACACTCCAAAGGTTCTGGCAATGCGGATCAGCGTCTCATAAGACGGCATGCGAGAGCTGTTCTCATACAAGCCGATCATGGAGATGTTTCTGCCGATGCGCTTCGCAAGATCGCCCTGCGAAAAGTTTCTGGACAGCCGCAGATTGCGCAGCCTCTCGCCAAACGTCGGTATCATGCCCTCACACTCCTTTGCCCTATTCTATCACCTCGAATATCTGCTATTGGAAGATAATATTTGACTATATGCAGATAATATGACATACTAATAGCAGACATATGCAGGTGGTGATAAAATGCATACCAATGAATTTGAGCAGGCATTCGGCGATTTTTTGGAAACGTTGGAGCATGAGCAGATACTGAACATTGTATTCACATCAACTCGACAGGCGTTTCTGGCCGGTTGGCTTGCGGCAAAGGGAGAGCCGCCCACTCCGCACCGACTGTTTGAGATTATCCCGGGGAAAGACGGCGAATCGTCAGTAGATGAACAGTAACATCGTTGGGTATGCCGGGTAGATATCCGGCAATTTTCATGATATACTGTGATTGGCAGAAATTGCTAAAGGAGGGCTTCATGATGAATAACAGGATGAAAAAGATATTGGCATGCTGCATGGCGCTGGCACTTTGCATCGGGATGACTGCTCCGGTCTACGCGGCGCAGAATCCATTCGCATATATGGAGGCACAGAGCCGTCAGGCTGTGGAGGCCGCAATCAAGGCCGGAACTGTTCCCGCAGGCACAACCATTTATGACTGCTCCTATGGCGCGGATAAAAACGGCAACACCATCGTGGTCCAGTATCGGGACAAGAACGGCAACTGGATTGATGTTGGGACACAGAAAACTGCGACGGATAAGCCTGCTGCTAGCAGCTCTGCCCCCTCAAGCAGCAAGCTGACGGAGAAGCAACTGGCTGAGTATACGCAGGAGGTGTTCCTGCTCGTCAATAAGGAGCGGGAAGCGGCTGGCCTTGAACCGCTGGAGCGCAACAGCATATTAGATAGTGCTGCAGCAACACGCGCATCGGAAGTGCTTGTTGTCGACAATGCGGGTGGCAAGGCACATACCAGACCAGACGGCACCAGCTTCAGAACGATCTTGTCTGAAACAGAGATTGACGGCAATCAATGTGGCGAAAACATCGCTCGCTCGGAAGCTAACCCACAAGCCGTTATGAATGCATGGATGCAATCGGATGGCCACCGCAAAAATATACTCTATGAGGATTATGGTAGTATCGGGATAGGAGTTTACCAACTACCAAGCGGTTCACTTGACTGGGTGCAAATATTTATGCTGAAATAAAATAATATGTATCATAATCCAAAAGGGCGTTATTAGCTGCAATCAGCTAGTAACGCCCTTTTTTTATTATAGCAAACAGGAAAGGAATTGATGATTTGAAAATCAACAACAGGCTTCTGTCATTCCTGCTGACAATTGTCATGGTAATTACCTTTGTTCTGCCGGTTTCTGCCATGGAAATCGAGCCGCCGGAGAATATCATTGACATGACCGGTGGCGCGGAAATGTCCTCGCATGACGAGGATATTCGTCCCGACTACACAGAAAACGAAGAATCCTCGGCAGAGAGTTCTTCACAGACAGATGTTACTGCCGATAACCGCGAGAAACAGGATGCCGCCAATTCTGAGGATCATGCCGATACACCACTCGGCACATCATCATCCGGTGCTACAGAAAACGGCGATTTCTATCTCAATTGCACCCCGGAGCAGGCTGCGGAGCTCATAGCATTCTATGAGTTTGTCCGTGCACAAATCGCAAATCAGCCTGCTTTCCAATTGTTCGCCGCGCCGGGTGACGGCGGCACCGTAAACTGGACATGGGGCGAAGCGGTTGGCATTGACGTTCCTAGCGGCGATCCCAACAATCCCTATCACATCGGCAATATCCCCCGCATTACGCTTACCACTGCCAACCCGCCCGAGGGCCGTCCGTTCTGCGTGGAGTTTGGTGTCGATCCCGGTGGTTCCTACACTGCCAGTAAGGGCAGTGACAGCCAAATCCTTGCGTTGTTGGTTGCGCATCAAAAGGGTTCTGCCTCAGCGGTAGGTGTACAGTTGGCGCTTTGGTACAAGGTTAACGGTCTGCCTCTTTCTACACACCCGCAGGCAGCGGCGGCTTTATCCGCAGCCTCCAGTGTGGATACAACCGGATACACATATCTTCTCTGGAATAGTGGTAGTGGTCAGCCTTTCGTAACATTGGATCGAGCCGAGGATTCCGAAATACCTATTCCAACCGATCCGCCAGATGACAAAGACAAAGAAAACCCCAACACTGAGACAATCACCGACACCTCCACCGAAACTGAGGTTCGCATCACTGAGGAATACACCTACAGTGACGCGATAGGGCAGATCACCATCTGCAAACGGGATGACAAAGGCGTTTCTTTGGATGGCGCCATCTTCAACATCAAGGTGGAGTTCGCCAATGGCGAGGTAGGCGGAGACTCCGCATTCGAGGTGTATAACGGCTCCCGCCTGTTCACCTACACCCATCCTGCTGATGATCACGAACCGGCGCGGATTACGGTGACGGAGGTGCGTGCCCCAGATGGCTACACTGGCACGAATCAGCCCCAGACAGCCATCGTTCATCCCACTTACACCCGTGTGACCAAGGTCACCACTGCCACAATCACCATCACAACGACAACCACCACAGTGGTGGATATTGATACCGGTGAAATACTGGCAGAGTCCGAAGCGAAAGCAGAAACTGAGACATCTCCGCCCATCGTGAAGGAGCACACCGACTTCATTGAGGGTGACCGGGAGATGACTCTGACCTATGTTAACACGCCGAAATCTAGCAGCTTAACCATCTATAAATATGAAAAGGGTTCCTACAGCACACCGCTGGCAGGGGCCCGTTTTCGTATTCGCTATGCGGATATCTCTGTTTCTGCTCAGGTGTGGGAGCGCACTACAGGCGCTGACGGCAAAATCATCATTGATCCGCTGCCCGCAGCCGGTACCCTGGTGATTGAGGAGCTGGAAGCCCCCGGCGGCTACGAGATCGGCGAACAGAACACCTTCACCATTACCGTGACCAAGGGCGAGCACAAGCAATTGGACGTCTCCAATGAAAAACGTGCTTCCCTGGTGGTATATAAAAAGGATGCTGTCTCCGGACAGCTGCTCCAAGGTGCAGTGTTCAAGGCTACCATGATTGGAACCGGCATCGTTAAGACAGCGGAATCCGGTTCCGATGGCCGTGCTGTGTTCACTGACCTGATCCCCGGCGAGTGGAGAATCGAGGAGCAGACGCCGCCGCCATATTTCCTGCCTACTACAAAGGTTGAAACAGTTCATATTCCTGACGGCAGCTACAAAACACTGGAGTTGACCTTTGAAAATCAGCCCTACAGCGGCCTCACCATCCGCAAGGTCAGCTATCAGGATGGCCGTGGCCTCAAGGGTGCAGTGTTCGGCCTGTATCGCGGCTCCGAGGCACATCCCACCGATTTTCTCGGCGAATACCAGACCGATGATAACGGCCGCATTTTCATCGACAAACTGGAGAGCAATCAGTATTACACTGTAAAAGAGCTCCAGCCGCCTGTGAACCACCTGCTTGACGAGGACGATACCCGCACTATCCTCATCAAGCCGGATGCGGTTGACAACAACATCACCCTCATTTTCCGCAACAAGGAGAAGCCCAAAATCCTCATCGAAAAGGTGGATGATCTGGGCAATCCTGTTGCTAACTGCACCTTCAAGGTCAGCCGCAGGGATTCCGCTGAGTTTGTGGAGGTCACCACCGGCAGCGACGGAACTGTGCTGGTGGAGGGACTCTACGAGGATTGGTATCAGATCACCGAGATTCGCGCCGCTGATGGCGTTATCATCTCCAGCGAGGTGAAAGATGTCCAGACCGAGGCAGGAAAGACCACCACTGTCCAGTTTGTCAACTTCCGTTCACCTACCCTCACCATCCAGAAGATTGATGCTGCCACCGGCCATGGTCTGGACGGCGCGGTAATCCGCATCTGGCGGGAGGGTGTGGACGAGCACCAGGATTACACCACCACAGGCGGCGGCTACATCCGGCTCAGGGATCAATCTCCCGGCACGATCATCTGCAAAGAGATCAAAAGCCCAGAGGGGTATCTTCTCAGCGATGAGGAGCATCGCCTCATTCTGGAACCGGGCGGCAATCACACCCTGACTATCCAAAATCACAAGCAGCCTACCCTCACCATCCGCAAGATCGATGAGCAGACCGGCGCTGGTGTGGAGGGTGTTGTGCTGCGCATCACAAAAGATGGCGCCATGGAGTACCGGGATGTCACCACCGGAAAAGACGGTGTCATCGTATTAACCGACATGGAACCCGGCTGGGTGACCATTGTGGAGCAGAAGGCCAAAGACGGGTATATTTTGGATCAATCACCCCATCATATTCAGCTCAAGCCCGGCGAGAATCACGAGATTATCATCAAAAACAAGCACAAGCCTAGCTTGAAAATCATCAAGCTGGACAGCGTCACCAAGCAGCCGTTACAGTATGTGACATTCAGTATCGGCTATAAACACGGCAATCCTATCGGAGAATTTACCACTGATGCAAACGGAGAAATCTATTTGGAGGACATTGATCCCGGCACTGTTGTGATCACCGAAACCAAAGGTCGGGCAGGCTACATCATTGACGGTGTCAGCAGAGAGGTCGTCATCGAATGGGGCAAGGTTGCCACTGTTGAGATTTTCAACACACCTAAGAATCCCCTGTTCATTAAAAAGGTGGATGCCAAGACCGGCGAACCCCTCGCAGGTGCGGTGTTCACCGTCACCAAGGTGAACGGCGAGTTTGTGGGAGAGTTCACAACCGGCCGTAACGGCTTCATCACTGTAACCGGCATTGAGCCGGGATTTTATACGGTGCGGGAAACCAAAAGTCCGGACGGATTCATCCTCGATGACACGCCCAAAACTGTGGAGCTGAAGCTGAATCAGCCTGCCGAGGTGACCTTTGAGAACAAGCCCCTCAACGGTATCCAGATCAGCAAAATTGACGCCGACACCCGTGAGCCTTTGGAGGGTGTCAAGTTCGTTGTCCGCGAGAAAGGCGGCCGCCACATCGGTGAGTTTACCACCAATCGCAATGGATTGATCGACGTTCCTGACCTTGAGCCGGGGTGGTTTCAGGTGTATGAATCCGCGACCTTGCCCGGTTATCTGCTGGACAGCAATGTGGTGGATGTGGAGCTGCTGTGGAACGATCACAAGCTGTTGGAATTTACAAACCACAAGCTCTCAGGCCTGCAAATCCGCAAGACGGACGCTGTCACCGGTGATCCCATTCAGGGCGTCAAGTTCCGGCTGAACAAGATTTCCGGCGAGTTGGTGGGTGATTACACCACAAACGCAGGTGGTTTTATCGCTGTATCGGATTTAGAACCTGGTTGGTACACAGCCTTTGAAACCGCCACAATCCCCGGTTATATTTTGGATGCCACACCCCAGAACATTGAAATCAAGAAGAACGACCTCGCGGTGCTGGAGTTCACAAACCGACCCCTGACTGGACTCCAGATCCGCAAATCCGATGCTGTCACAGGGGAGCCGCTTGCTGGCGTGGAATTCTCCGTCACTGAGCTAAGCGGCGCTCGCATCGGCAGCTTTACCACCGACAGCTCCGGCATCATTTTTGTGCCCGACCTCAAAGAGGGTTGGTATGTGGTGTCCGAGGTGAAAGGTTTACCTGGCTACAAGCCGGACACCGCGCCCCGGAACGTGGAGCTTCGAGCGGATCGTCTCAATGTACTGGAATACAAGAACCAGCCATACCCGGTGTTCCAGCTGCAAAAAGTAGACGCGGATACGCTCCAGCCATTGGAGGGCGTTCGATTTCGGCTACTGGACAATTCTCAACGTGAAATCGGCATCTTCACTACAAATGCCCAGGGCAAGATTATCCTCACCGGCATGAACGAGGGCACCTATTATCTTCAGGAAACAGAGGCAAAACAGGGCTATGTGCTGGACTCCACCGTCCGGGAAATCGCGCTGCAATGGGGCAAAACCACCAGCATTGGGATCAAGAACACTCCCATGGCCAGCCTTCGGATCAAGAAAGTGGACGCCGTATCCGGCAAGCCTGTTCCCGGTACCACCTTCCTGCTCTACGACATGAAGGGAAACATTTTGGGCGAGTATCTCACCGATGACAAAGGTATGATCGAACTGCCCAAAACATTGGCGGCGGGCAAGTACAAGCTCAAGGAATCCAAGGCGGCTCCCGGTTATGTGCTGGATGATCAATCCCGCACTATTGAACTGAAATCTGGCGAGACCACCGAGATTGTCATTGAGAATCAGCCTGTTCGCGGGAAGATCACCATTGTCAAAAAGTCTGATGCCGACAACCCCATCACCAAGCAGAAATCCGGCGCGGTACTTGAGGGCGCGATGTTCGAGGTGTATGACAAAGACCTCAATCTTGTCGATACCATCACCACCGATTCCAAGGGCATCGCGACCACCATCGACCTGCCTCTTGGAACCTATGGGATTAAGGAAACGGAAGCGCCCGATTACTTCTTCACCGAGGGCAAGGTTTTCTACGCGGAGATCAAGCTCCACGGCGATGTGGTCAAATTCGAGGTGCTAAATACCCCTGCCGACATTTCAGTAACTGTAGAAAAGCGTGGCAATGTGGAGGTGATTGCCGGAAACGAAATGCGCTACGATTTCAGCAATATTGCCAATACAAGCAACATTACACTGGATCAGTTCTACTGGCATGACGCGCTGCCTACGGATGCTGTGCGGCTGAAAACCATCCACACCGGCACATGGAGCGAGTCGCTGACCTACTCGGTGACCTATCGCACAAACCTCAAGTCTGCGTATCGCACGCTGGCAGACAATCTGACCAGCAAGCAGAATCACACACTGGATTGCACACCCGCCAAGCTGAAACTGGCCGCAAACGAGTACATTACCGATATCCGATTTGAGTTTGGTACAGTGCAGCCCGGCTTCCATGAGATCGACGCGCCCAGCTTTGTGGTGAATACACTGGCGACATTGCCAGACGGTTACCGCATTGTCAACAAGACAGATGTGGGCGGCAAGACCGAGGATAAGTGGGTAACGGCGCAGGATACGTGGATCACAATTGCGTTGGGGAAACCCAAGGGAGATCTTCCTAAAACGGGATACTAATGGGATAAATAGAATCTGGGGGTATCGCGAGATGTCCCCAGATTCTACTTTTATTACTTAATTATTGTCGTCAAATCAGCCCTGTTTTTCATCGTACCGTATGACTGGAACCTGTTTTGATCGGACGCTGTTCTTGCTCTTCTTTGTGATTTTTCGTTCTAACGCAAACACCATGCCTGGTGTCCGCTCAAAATATCCTGATCCCTTCTGCCAGCTTGTACCACATTTGCAGTGTTTCAATCCAATAAACTGCTGCTTCATTGCTCGGCCGCAATTGGGACAGCGCTGCTTGGGGTTCTTCTTCTTTTCAGCCATAGGAACACCTCCGTTCCTTTCGATACCTTATCAAGCCATATCCATAGAGAGCTATAAATATTCGCTTTGAGCGACTTCATTATATACATCCAAAAGATAGGAGTTGATACCATATCATCAGAACAAAAAAAGCACCGTCGAAACAGGCGGTAGCCACCGATCACATCCACGACTTCGCCGACATGATCCTGCCCGGTACCGTCAAGTTCTTCACTGATTACTATATATGCGGCAACACTTACCGATGTTGTTGGGCAATCCGGGAGTACCCCACCAGCACCAGCCAGCAGGCGCTGCTGCAGCACCTTGGCGAAAAGGACGGCGTCACCCTCAAAATCTACACCCGCACCGTCACCTGTGCCGAGGAGCGCCGCCTGTACAGTCAGGCAGAGAAAAGCAACAAACTCAAGCGGAATCAGTCCAATGATATCCGGGAAAACGTGATTGCAGAGCAGAATTTGCAGGATGTCACCAATGTGATTGCCACGACGCTCAAGAACCGCGAACCACTCGTTCACTGCGCTGTTTTCATCGAGCTGATGGCATTTTCACGGAAGGAACTGGAGGATTTGCAGGGTGTGGTGCAGGCTGAACTAAGTCGCTCCAAGATCAATATGGATCACTTGCTGCTCCGACAGCAGGAGGGCTTCCAATCGGTGATGCCCAGCGGCCACAACGTGCTGGGTGCGCAGTATGAGCGGGTTTTGCCTGCCTCCAGTGTAGCCAACCTGTATCCCTTTTGCTACAGCGGCAAGACCGATCCGCGTGGCCATTACCTCGGCAGAGACAAGTACGGCAGCAACATCATTGTGGACTTCGACCGCCGCGCTGATGATAAAACCAATGGCAATATATTGATTTTGGGAAACTCGGGGCAGGGCAAAAGCTACTTGCTCAAGGACATCCTGTATGTGTTCCGGGCATCGGGCAAGCAGGTGTTGGCTTTAGATGCCGAACACGAATACGAAGATTTGACGCATAGCCTCGGCGGCACCTACATCGACCTCATGTCCGGCGACTGCAAAATCAACGTACTGGAGCCGAAAGTTTGGCAGGAAAACCAAAGCCCCGCCGCCATTCTGGGCGGGCACATCTCGTTCCTGCTCGACTTCTTCCGCAGCTACAAAAACTTCGGTGACCAGCAGTGTGATGCTATCAGTATTATGCTGCAAAAGGTGTTCGAGCGGTTCGGGCTCACCGACGGCAACCTGAAGCACACCTCCGCCGGCTATCCGATTCTGTCCGATTTATATGAGATGATGGAGCATGAATATCGGCACTACGATAACAAAAACAAGGAGCTCTACACCGCAGAAACCCTGCAAGACACGCTGCTTGGCCTCCACTCTATTTGTGTGGGCCCGGACAGCGTATTTTTTAACGGGCACACCAGCATCCCCGCCGATGCGGGCAGTATCACCTTTGGGCTCAAGGATTTGTTGGAGGCTGGGGAGCAGATCAAGAACCCCACTATGTTCAATTTGCTTGCGTATATGTCAAACGTGTTGCTCACCCAGGGGCATGCCGTGGCGGCTATTGATGAGTTTTACCTCTTTCTGGGCAACCTCCGGGCAGTGGAATATATCCGCAATTTCATGAAGCGGGTGCGAAAATTCGACTCCAATGTCATCCTCGCAAGCCAGAATATCGAGGATTATTTCCTCCCCAACATCGTGGAGTACACAAAGCCACTGTTCGCCATTCCAACGCACAAGTTTTTCTTTAACATGGGCGATGCGAAGCGGGATGAGCTCATCGAAAACCTCGGCTTGACCGAGAGCGAATACGGCCTGATCGCTCAGCCGGAGCGCGGCTCCTGCCTGTTCAAATGCGGCAGCGAGCGCTACAATCTCAAGGTCATCGCGCCGCCTCACCGGGAGAAGCTGTTCGGTGCGGCGGGCGGAAAATGAGCCGACCGGATACTTCATCCAGTCGGCTCATTTTTCCGCTATATCTTTCTGACAGGAAAGGAAACCTGTGTTTGGTAGTGCTGGGGATCGGCTTCATTGCCGGGATGCCGTATGCCGGTGCCGCGGGAGTTGCCGATGATTTCATATCCGTTTTCCTCGACCCATTTGGCGAGGTGGGCTGTGGCTTCCCCGGTCAGCTCATAGGGGCCGTCGAAAGTGACGCAGGCCGCCAACGGGATTGCTTCCAGTTCACGCACCGTGATGCCATCCTGGTCAATGGGTTTACCGCTCCAGGGATGACCGACCTCCACATCCACATCCTGTTTCTTGTAGTCCGGGTCATGATATTCGGAGTAGCAGCAGCCCTCTACCACCGAGGAGACAAGCCCCTCCCGCTTGATGAACTTTGCCAGTTTATGCCACAGGTCGCCCTCATCGTAATAGGAGGGAAGCACCTGCCTTGCAGAAATAATACGAACCGCCGAGATTTCTTTGACCTCAACCTTGTATTCCGCCATAACCGTATTCTCCTTCATTTGTTGCAGTGCGCCGCGAACCAACGAAAGCCGGTGCTTCTGCCCTTCAAGCTCCGCTTCAATTGCGGCGGCACGCTGCCTGAGTGTTTCGGTCAGCCAGGCGGGATCGCTGCCATGCTCCAGAACCTCGCCGATCTCCTGCGTGTGAAAGCCCATATCCCGCAGGCTGACAATGCGCTGGATCAAGGCAATCTGATCGGCACCGTAAAGGCGGTATCCGTTTTCACTGTCCACCTTGGCGGGAAAAAACAAGCCGCATTTTTCATAGTGACGGAGCGTCCGGGGTGACACTCGCACCAGCTTGGAGAATGGTCCGATTCGAAACATACACTACCACCTGACTGTCTGAGATTGATAACCCGGCCGGATTATATGTTTAGTATAGACCCTGACATCATGTTAATGTCAAGCATGATTCCCAAATAAATTAATGGGGGGATTTTAATGAAGCATGTACCGTTATACACCCACTCCCGCGAGTCCGCCATGGAAACCGCAGAACTGGCGCTCTGGCGGGAGAGTTATCACGCAAACATTGCCTGTGCCGAGGCGATCACAAAGGAAATCGCCGACAATTTTGACGGCTATCATCTGAACGAAAATGCCGCACGTCATGTCATCGACCGCTTCGGCTTCGACCGGGTCAACTGGGTGCTGCAAACCACATTGCAGCAAAAAGATTTCGATGGCCGCTTTCGGCAGGAGCATAAGGACTGGGCAAAGGGCGCCTTCACCCACTATGTCAGGGATGAGATGCGAGGCTATTTGGTGGATTCCCATCCCGCCGTGCTGGATGGCTTTATCGCTCAGGCGCGGCAAGCGTGGCGGGAACTGAACCTGTTCGATCACACCCACTGCCATGAGGACACCGCAAATCAGAACTTCAACAACAGGATATTGGTGTTGCGGCCGGATGTGCTTGCGGATGATTACAAAAATCCCGATATGCAGCTTTTCATTTGCAGCGGCGGCTTCGGTGCCTCACCCGGAGCACGTGGCCGCAAGGTCTATGGCCAGTTTTTATCCGATGGTGAACTGGCCTCATTTGAACGGCAAGACTTCATTGGGGTACTGAAAGAGGAGCATACACCAGAGTGGGCACAGGATAAGTTGGAGCAATATCTGCACCCGGAGCCGATTACCATGAGGGAGGAGCCGAGCCTGTGAGCCTGAAACAATTGCAAGATTTGACCGCCATGATTGAGGAATCCACCCATGGTCGGCAGCGGCTGATCCTCAGTTTTCCCGGCTGTGGCGTGGACGTTCAGACTGACAACGAGGCTTACACCGGCCTCCTCATCCGACAGCGACCCGACTACGATACCGGCGATATCACCCTGGAATTTCAGGCAACCATCCGCCGTATGGGCAGTTGGATGAATGGACAGGAGTTCCGGTTTGCAGCCGAAGAAATCCAAGAGATGAACAATCTGCTGTACGAATTGGAGCAGACCACCATCACCGTCAGCCCGGAGGAAATGGAACAGTGGGCAAAGTGGCTCTCCGCGCTGCGGGTGGATCAGGCTCTCGCTCAGGCACATGAGCGGGAGCCGCAGCTTGATTGCCAAACCGGCTCGGTTCCAACCATGGGGATGGTGTAAATGGCGGGCCCGGCAGCGGTACTTGCCGCAAAAGCAGCCCTCGCACTGGCAACAGACAAACGGACATGGAAGGCGGTGGCCATCGCGGTCGCCGCCATTCTCATGCCCGTCATTCTGGTGATTGCCTGTCTCCTCAGCATGGTCAATGCCACCGCCAACCACAACAATGCCGCTGTAAATCTCACATTCAACGGCGGCATCATCCCCATTTCCATGCCCGCCGAATATCGGCAATACATCACCGAAATGCGAAGTTGCTTCGCTGCACTGGACAGCGCGGTGGAGGCAATCGGTCAGGAATATGAGTGGAAGGATGCTGATGGCGATGCGGCGGAACTAGATATAATCCGTGTCAAGGCCGTTTTCTATGCTCTGTATTTCGGCGATGGGAGCCTGTCTCTGCGGAAATCGGAGGCTCGATCTTTCGTGGAATGCTTCCTCACCTACGATACCAGCACCCGCCCCTGCGAGGATGAAGATTGTGATGACGAGGACTGCGAGGAGTATGATATTGCCATCCCCATCACCGATCTGCCCACCATCTATGCCAATGTGGGAACTCACATCGGGTGCGCCCTCACACCGGAGGACATGGCCAATATCAACGAGATTTACTACCGCGTTGTGCATGGGGATTTCTCGGTGGACTCCGGCAATGTCTCGCTTAATGGCGGTTCCAACGGAACCCATGCCCTCATTGCTGAGCTGACCGCCGGAGATGAAAGCCCGGCTCCTACATGCGGCTACATCAGCCCCATTGACGGCGATTGGCGTGGCCTCGTCAGCTGCGAGTATGGCACAGGATATGCCGGCCATACCGGAATGGACATCGCGATTCCCACCGGAACGCCTGTCTATGCGGTTGCCGATGGCACGGTGCTGTTCACTCGCGCAAGCTCAGGCGGCTACGGAATCCACCTTGCAATCAACCATGGCGGCGGCATTGTTACACTGTATGCCCACAACTCCCAGCTGCTGGTCGGCGAGGGGCAGAAGGTGTCCCAGGGTGAGATGATTGCCCTGTCCGGTGATACTGGCAACTCGACTGGGCCGCACTTGCATGTTGAATTTGTCGTTGGCGGGCAGCACCAGAATCCACGGAACTACCTGCCTTAATCATATATCTGAAAGGAAGATGCCTGTTGGTATTAACAGAACTTACCCAAAACACCCACTACGACCACAGCCGAATGGTGGCAAGCATCAGCGGCATACTGGCAAAACACGCGGGATATTCCCCCACAGAGGCGGCGCTCATTGAGCAGGCCGCCCTTTTTCATGATGTGGGCAAATGCGACCTCAACCCCTATCTGCTCAATAAGAAAGGCTCTCTCACCGAACAGGAATTTGCTCTGATTAAGGCTCACACCCAGTTGGGTGTCAACCGGATTGCATCAGCGCTGCAGGTGCTGTCCGCCGCCGCAGTAATCGCCGCCCAGCACCATGAGCATGTGGACGGTCGGGGCGGTTACATGGGGTTGACTGGGGAGAGCATCCACCCCTACGCGAAGCTGGTCGCTGTGGCCGACGTGTACGACGCGCTGATCAGTCCCCGCGCATACAAGCAGGCATGGGATCAAAACACTGTTTGCACCTACCTGAAAGACCGTGCCGGAATGCAGTTCGACATGGAAATTGTGGCTGTGTTACTCGCACACATTGACGAGATCATGGCTCTGTATCAGCAGAAAGGAGAAGCCCATGAAACCCATTAAAACCGTAATCTGGAAGCCCTCACCCCATGATCCATCCAAGCAGGAATATGTAGGCCAGCGCTCCGCACTGGAGGTGTTCGAGGAGCTCCGTTATCACTTGGAGAGCATCGGATACCTACCGGATGAATACTTTTTGCTCGACTCGGATTTGCGGGATGGACAGGAGTTCCCCAGAGATTCCTACCTTTTCTGCACCACCGATTACGGCGGCAACGAGGGCATCTATGTGGATGTTTCGTTGCGAATTCCCAAGGATGGCGGTGGATTTACAACCCGGAACTTCGCCACCGGCAAGACCCTCGGCGAGAGCAATGTTGATCTTGACAAAATGTTTCTGACTGCTTCAGCCATCACAAAAGCCTTTCACTCCGATGGCATTCACTCCCGATACATGATGGTTGGCAGACAGCCGGAACCGGAGGGTGTGGTGATGCATCTCACTCCGCAGGAGCAGCGTCTCATCGTTGACGCGCTTGTGCTACAACGGAATCAGGCATTGGAAGAAACCCATCAGGTGGAGCAGCTTCTTCAGCGAGCCACCGGTGGCATTACCCAATTCATCGACCAAACCGGCATGCGCCCCCTGTGGATCAGCGATATGGATCACGCCAAGCTTGCCATTCGGGATGGTGATCTCGATGCTTTTTACAGGGTGCTGTCTGTGTTGCCGGAGGAATCGGTTCAACTGCTGCCGATGGCTGCGGGGCGTCCCGGTCGGGTTGGGATGGAGATGACGGAGGCACTGTTGGAGCAATTGCCCGCGATTTCACCTGCGGATTACCTCCATGCCTGCGAACAGGCAGTGGAGATTGGTGATACCTGCCGCGCGAAATTTCTGCTTGAACAGGCGGAACATCATGTGCAGGACTTGGATTTATCGCTCTACGGTGAAGTGATTCAGTACGCTTTCATGTCCTCATCCGAGAACCGGCGGGGTGTGAAAATGGCCCGGGATTTGGCGAAAAGCTGCACAACGGAACAGATTGCAGCAGCCGATCCGCAGCTGCTGGTGTGTGCCGCAAACTTCGAGCATCACCAACTGGTGCGCACTCTGGTGGACAAAGGCATCGATGCCAATGTCTGCGCTGCTGATTTAATCCATACCCTCGACCGCCACCGGGAGGGCTGGCAAATCACCTCATTGCTCCGTGGCGGGATGAAGATTGACCCGCAGAACTATGCCGCTCTCGGCGCTTGTATTGACATCGGCAATGCAGAGGCGGCTGAGATTTTGCTCCGGCAGGGCATGGATTTTGACGGCTATACCGCTTGGGCGGCGCAGCAGCATCTTGCCACGCAGAACACCGAAGTAGAAGCCGCACTGGCCGCGTTGTGGGATACAGAGCTCAGTCCCACTGCGCAGGAACAGGAGCAATCTGCACACGGCATACAGATAAATATGTAAATACAGGGGGAGAAAAAATATGCTGCATACGAAAGCAATCCTTCATCGCAAAGATGATGAAATCCGTGCTCATGACTGCATCGTTTCCAAGGTGGTGGAGCTCAGCGACAGTGAGTTCCGGCATTTTCAGCAGAATCTGATGCAGGATTATGACTTCATTGCCGAGAACCAGCATGCTATGGGCATGGACGGTAAAGGCATCAGCCACTGCTTGTTGGTGATGGGCGAGGGGCATGAGGATGGGGTGCTGGTTCGCTCGGAGGGGTATGATTACGCCAGATATTCCGCTTTGCTGCCCCATGCCCGCAGCATTCTGGCGCAGCAAAGTATGTCCCAAACCCTTGTGGAGCTGAACCAAAAATTGATGACCTTCGCCGATCATGCCGCCATGGAAGCAGACCAGCTGCTCTCCCAATCAGGCCGTGCGGAGCTACCCCTCGCCGATATGAGCCATCGATTTGACCTCGATTTGTATGACAACAAAACGATGTGGGATACGGCCTCCCGTATGGTAGCCGACCACCTCAATGAGTGGGATTTGGACTTTGCAGTGGACAAAAATATGTTTGTGGCAGTCGATTATGACATTCAAAATATATTGAAACCTGCAAAAACAGAATCCCATTTGACCCGCTGGTGGCGCCCGGCGATCAGCAGTGGGGCATGCGCCGGGTGGACAGCATAGACGAGCTGCTGGAGAAATTCGAGCACGGCAACTGGTCTGTTCGCACAGGCTTTCTGTTGGGCGACCTTGCCTTTGTGGAACAGGTCAGCGGTGGAAACGAGTGGTTGACTCTGTGCCGGGAGGAGCAGGGATGGCGGAGCTTTGAGTCCATCTCCTTCTGCAACATGATCGAGAACGATGGTACGGATTATTGCCGTGAGTATCTCTCAAACCTGCAACCCCATGTACCAGAGCAGCAAATGGATCTCGGCATGAACCAGTGATATTTTCTCTTCTTATCTGCGGTGGATCCAATAAGTTGCCCTAACTGTTCTCAATAGTTTCAGCGGATATGGTGAATAGCTTTCCCGCGGGAATTTCTTTATGATACTGACAGGCGGGCCTGCCAAACAAAAGAAAGAGGGAAATACAATGAAAACAATCACTGCGGAGAACATCAAAAACTTCTTCATCCTCATCGGGCAGACTGTTGCCGACGGCCTCAAATCTGACGCCCCCCAAGAGGTGGATATCCTCCCACTGCTGGGAGATGAGATGAGATCCGTATTCGCTCAGCACAGCGGAGTCGACCCGGATCTGGTTGGATGGATGCACATTGACGGCCACAGGGAAAAGCATGAAGCCATCCCCAAGGAAACGCTGCTTCACTACAGTGTGGAGGCAAAGGAGATGCTTCTCGGCTTCGCTGACAGCCTGCCCCATGAGGTGATGGAGGATGATGAGCAGAAAATGCGGATGGAGATTCTGGCGGAGCATTTGCACCGGTACTGGCGGGAGAAGGTGGGAGAAAGTGATTAAATTTGCCCATATACATTAAAACTCAAACGGCGGACCGGAGCAGCCCATAGGGAATGCTCCGGTCCGATTGTATCACAAAGGAGGTCATACATCATAAAGAAATCCACTATTCCAGTCAGCTTTCCCACGGAGAAACTGGAGGCTGTACGGCATTATGCCGCTGAGAAGGACAGCGATCTTACCGCCGAGCTGGAGGACGCGCTCCAGAAGCTCTACGAGCGGATCGTCCCCAAGGATGTCCGCGCCTATCTGGAGGTGAAGGAGCAGGCAGCGCCGGCCAGCAGGCCTCGTTCTCCCCACCCCACGGCGGTGACAAACGCAACTCCTATCGGTGAGCACCATGGGCAAGGCGACCCGCGCGGCGTGTGACGCGCCGTGTGGCCTCTGTGTGGCCTTTTCGCCGCCCAGTAGGGTAACTACCCGATTTACACCCTCAATGCCAGCGTTGGCGAAATGTCGGGTAGGTTTCAGAAAGCTGATTCTCATGCGGTTTGAAGTGAATCCCCCGTATGATTTGGGTGCAGGATAAAGGCCTTATGCTGCCGCTGGCTGCATAAGGCCGGAAAACACCGTCCGGCAACGCCGATCGGGGCTGCGAAGATGACATAACTTTTTCGGTTCTGCACAACATTTTGGT
>JAJDGX010000020.1 GCA_030265885.1 Ruminococcaceae bacterium OttesenSCG-928-L11
TCCGGTTAGCGCATAGCAACCCCGGTCGTCATCCTGACCGGGGTTGCGTCTCTATTTTGCCCTGCATATAGTCGATAGCCGCGAAGGGATGCACGGGATCCCATTCGGGGAAAGTCGCCTGAATGGTGGAGTTGGGGGGTAAACCCCCAATATCATGCGGCTGCAGGTTCCTCTATCCTATGCAAATTTGTTTGCGAAACTGTGAACAGCTGACCCCCTCCTGCTCGTGAAACACCCGGGAGAAGTATTTGCTGTCCTCGTAGCCCACCAGGGCGGCCAGTTCGGCGGCGGAGTAGTCCCGTTCAGCCAGCAGCTGTTTCGCCAGGGCGATGCGCTTGTCCCGCACATAATCGTGGAAGGCGCAGCCTGTCAGCTTCTTGAAGTTGGTGGAAAAATAGCTGCGGCTGAGGCGCACAGCGGCGGCCACATCCCCCGAACGAAGAGGCTCGGTCAAGTGGCGGTTGATGTACAGTGCCGACGCCAAAATGCAGAAGGGCAGCAGGGTAAAATCCGCCTTTTCCCCGCAGACCTCCTCCAGCTGCCTTTTGCTAAGGGCCAGCCAATGAAGGGATTCCTCCCCCGTGCGATAGGACGGCACGGGAAATGCCTCCTGAAAGCTGTCCTCCAGGGCCTGGGCCGTCCAGAATACCAGCTTTTCCATCTGTGTCAGAGTCAGGGGCAGTGCCCGCAGTTCCTCTGCCATCTGTTCAAACCGCGCGGAATCGTACATCCAGTACAGGGTGCACCATTCCTCCCGCAGCGTTTGCAGATGCTCGGTAGATATCCCCGCAGGCCCGGCAGTCTCCGGATCCGGCTGCTGCAAGCGCATGGCCAGCAGATTGCCTATGCGGGAGAAGGCGGCGGCACAGTCCTCTTCCTCCAGCCGCAGCTTGGAGATATAGTCGAGGGCCCCCAGCCGCAGGGCACTCTGCACATACTCAAAGCTTTCGTAAAAGCTCAGCACCACGTATTGCAGCCGGGGAAACTCCGCTTGCCCCGCCTCAATAAACTCCAGCCCCGACATAACCGGCATAGACATATCCACAATGGCCAAATCCACCGGGTGCTCCCGCAGGAATTCCAGGGCGCATTTCCCATTGGGCACATCGCCTGCCACCTCCAGGCCGCAGCGCTCCCACGGCACAATGGAGATAAGGCCTTTGCGGGCCAGCTTGTCGTCGTCGATGATCAGCACCTTATACATCCCGGTCTCCCCCGCTCTCCTTCAGGGGCACCCGCAGCGTCACAGCGGTGCCCCTGCCCTGTGCGCTCTCGATTTGCATGTCCGCCCTCTGGGCGTAAAAGGATTGCAGGCTCAACTCCACATAGCGCAGGCCAATGCCCCGGCTGAGCCCCCGTTCCCCGGCCAATGTCCCCTCACCTGCCGCAAAGCCCTGCCCGTCATCCCGCACGCAGATAACGGCAAAATCCCCCTCCTGACGCACCGTCACCCACAAATTGCCCAGATGCTCCATGTTGTGGCAGATGGCATTCTCTGCAATAGGCTGCAAAATCAGCCGTGCACAGGGAACCTGCAAATAGATCCCCTCCGCAATGTCGTAGTGGATCTCAAAATCATAGCGGCACAGCTGCAGGCTCACATACGCCTTTAGCGCCAGCAACTCCGTTTGCAGGGTGGCGTTGCAGTTTGTTTTTCCCAGGCTGTAGCCCAATATGAAATTGAGTTGATGGATAAACTCCTTGATTTCCGGCTGATGGTTTGTCACGGCCATCCAGTGAACTGTGTTCAGCGCATTCATCAAAAAGTGGGGATTGATCTGGTAATAGAGTTTGTCCAGTTCCAGCTGCATCTTTTCCTTTTCCTGCCGCCGCTCCTGAACCAGTAACTCCTGTATCTGCATTTTCATGTCGTTCATGCTGTCAAACAGCTGGTCAAACTCCTGCAGGCGAATGTTGTGCCGCGAAAGGGAAAAATCCCCCTTTGTCACCTGTTCAATCTCCCCCCGCAAAATATGCATGGGCCGAAAGATCAGATACAGCAGCATCGCCGCCGTAATGGAGATGAAGATAACCGCTGTGGCAAGCACGGCAATGACGCCGTTTCGCCAGATGGCCATGGCTCGGTTGAAGTTGACCCGAGGCACCATCAGCACATATTGAAAACCGAATATGCTGTCCGCCTGAATATGCAAAAAGTCCTCCAGAGTAGCCGCTCCGGCCCCTGTCGACTCGCCCAGCCATGTTCCGGTGGAAAAATCCCGATGACTGCTGTACCGGATAACGCCCTCCGGATCCGTTTGCAGCCAATAATACGGCATCCCCCTCAACTCCGACAGTGTCTCCAGCCGCTCCGGAATCCGGGAAAACAACTCCAGATACAGCACGACCTCCCGGTTGTCCCCAAAGGCGGCCCGTCGGCTCAGGGAAATGGACTCTCTGGCATAAATCACACAATCGCTGGGATGCAGCACATAAAATTCCAAAGCATCCACACCGGCAATGCCGGTGCTGCGCACCACAGGGTGGTTGTCCAGCCGAAAATCCGGCCGCACAGCCAAATTGGTGTAAAACCCGGTACGGATAGCCCCTGTTTCCGGCTCCGGTTCAAAGCAAAGCGTCAGCGAACTGCTGTCGTGATTGAACCGCATCGTGGTAATATCCGTAGTGATTTTTTTCATCAATTCGATCCGGTCATATTGATCGACCGCCTGCATATATGCCTGCAAATAGCCGCCGATGGCAGACTGAGGGATCATCTGCTGGGAAATTTGCAGCAGTTCGGTATATTCGCTGTCCATCTGCTCCGAAAGCTGCAACAGGTCACCGGCCAGCATATCCTCAACTCGCGTGCTCTCCGCCGCCTGCATCGCCAGGTAGGATACCGCTATCATCATTATCACGCTCAGCAGCGAGCACACAATCAAAATCACCGACAATCGCTGCTTCAGCGACGGTATGAAACGGGGTCTCCCGTTCTCCTCCACACGCTCCACCCCCAGCCCGAATCCGCCACACTCCGTCGATTTCCTCGCTTTGCCTTATCGTATCACAAACTCCGGGGAGGGTAAAGGATTATTTTGTTTTCTGTTTAGCGGACAGATTTGGGTAGGGTGAGAGTATTCGGGCTTGCGCGAGAGGCGGATAATGTGCAGCTTCAGGGGCAAGCAGCCGTTGA
Source organism: Ruminococcaceae bacterium OttesenSCG-928-L11 (assembly GCA_030265885.1). Lineage (GTDB taxonomy): Bacteria > Bacillota > Clostridia > Oscillospirales > Ruminococcaceae > WRAV01. Next base: position 3,137 of record JAJDGX010000020.1, read on the forward strand.
ACGTTGCATTTTGGGGGAGTTTAACCCTTGCCTAAAAAGGGATCGGCACAGATATGCGGCAGACCCTCGCTAGAGTTTTGTATCACTAACAATGAAAACGCCGCCATCCTTTGTGTTAAAATAGATGCTGCCATCCTTATTCTTTTTTACCGGCGTATCAATAAGATTGTATTTTTGCTGTGCCTTGCTGTATTTGTATAAATATAGTTTAACAGAGCCTTTCGTTGGAATATCCACATAGGCATGAACGGTCACCTCTGTCTCATACCTGGGCGCTTCACAGTAAAGTGCCGCTCCATTCACATTATTATCCAGAGAGCGAAAACGCTTGTACTCGCTCTCAACGATGTCCCCGGATGTCATGACACCCGTTTTAATGGGCGTAGCCAACTCTTTGATACGGGGCTTTGATGGATCCGGATCATATGCCTTATATGATACAAAGCTTTTAATGGGTATTTCCAGGCGTCCTTGTAATGTATCGTCTGCACCTTTTGTGTTAAAATATACGGTCAGAGGTTTGCTTTCATCTGGTGTTTTTTCGACAATGTAGTAGAGCAGTTCCGTATTAAATTCAGCTTGTTGCAGAATGATATAAGGATTATCAGGCGAACTGCTATAGGCTTTTTCAATTTTTTCGCCTATTGCAGAAAGCGCATCCGTTTTATTTTTCGGGACTTTCACTGTCTTTAAAACAGGAGCGTTCCCTGCTATTCTCCCTGATATGGTTCCTTCTACTGCCTGGGTTATGACATTATTGTTTTGAAAGGTAGCACCACCTTCGTTGCGGATGCTTACTCCCTCCGAATTCAATATATGAATGGAGCCGTCATTCGTAATACTCCCATAGGTGGAGTTGAGTGTGCGATTGGCGATGCTGGAATTGCCGCCATATGTGGATTGAACATATATAGTGCCTTTGTTTATCAGTGTGCTGCCTGCGTAGTTTTCTATCCTTCCGCCTGAAATGATAATCGTTCCCTTATTGATAACAGTCCCTTTGTTCATGAGAGTTCCAAAGTTTTGTGGGGCATCACTCGACCCAAGATTCAGCCGAATGGTACCTTCATTAATCAATGTTCCCTCTACAACAATTCTGCCCGAATTTATGTAGTTGGTTGTACTCCTTATAAAAGGAGTCCTGTAAGACTCTTCTCTGTCAGCGTGCCCCGTAACCGTAACGGTGGCCAGCTGACTGATGGTAAGCGTATCCTCTTTCCCCACAATGTATTCCGTAGCTTCCATGCTTTCTTCGCCAAATGCTTGATCTTGATACCAAATGCTTTCCGTTTTCGCGGCCAGCGCAATAGGGGAAATGCAGAATAGGATCGCAACGGCGAAAAGAATGGATATGGCTTTTTTAGATTTTGAATGCATGGATAGAACCTCCCCGCTTGCTGGATACATGGTAAATGGGTATCTTTGCTATGCTTGATATCACTGTTTACAGTACATAATCCGCTTTTATTCATAAATATCTTCCAGTACAGCCGTTACCATGTCCTCAGTAATAGAAACCGGATTGTTGTCGATTCGACCGTTGGTAAATGCATTTTCTACAATTCGGGCAATGTCCAATTTGGTAATTCCAAAAGAAGCCAGGCGTAGGTGAACAATACCGTCTGCCTGCATATCAAGCCAATGCTGAATCCCTCCAAGGGGGGCGAACAACGCAAATATCTCCGAGCAATCCACGCTGTCGCTGTTTATTTTGGCAACCGCTGCCAACGTCATGCAAACAGCCAAACCATGATCCACCCCAAAGAGCGCTGTCATCGGGTAGGAAATGGAATGACACGCCGTGGTTCTGGTTTGACTAAAGGCAAAGCCCGCCATTAGGGAAGCCGTCAACATGGATTGCCGAAACTCCACTTCCTCCGGGTGGGAGAGAGCCTTGGGAAGATACTGAAGTATCATCTCAAGGGAGCGGACGGAAAGGGCTTTAACCAGGGGATTACTCGCCTTTGCCCAATACGCTTCCATTGCATGACTCAACGCGTCAAATCCTGTGGATAACGTAATACGAGGTGGAAGCGACTTTGCCAACTCTGGAACCAGCCATACTTGAGTCGGTGTCAACCACGACACATCAATGGAATACTTTCTGTTGTCATGTGCTCCCCAAACAGTGGCCCACTGTGTTACCTCGCTGCCGGTGCCTGCGGTGGTAGGCACCGCGATAATGGGAATTCGTGAGTCCCCTTGTTCAAGGTAAGATTTGCATTGAATGGAGGAGAGAATGTCCTCTTGACAGTGAAGTGCGCTCATTCCCTTCGCCAGATCAATGGAACTGCCCCCACCAACGGCAATGATGGCGCATACCGACTTCCCTTTTAGACACCGAACCGCATAAACAATGGTTTCCTCTGTTGGATTTGGTGGAATCTGATCGACCCAAATCCAATTGTTGAATTTCTCAGCTTCCAAAACGGAGGCAATTTCCCATAGCTTTGCGAGAGATCGATCCAAGAGAATAGCAACGGGCTCTGAGGATAACTCCGCCAGTGCAGAGAGAAAACCGTTCCAATCCATATATCGAATATGATCTAACATAGTAGCCTCCTTGTTTTGCTCGCGTCGTTACAACTCCGGAATCAAAGTAAGAATATCCTTAATCGGCATACACAGCTCATCTGCCTCCTGGGCACGGCGATGCTCCAAAATAAGTTGAGCCGTCCTTTGCATGGCGGGAAACGCACTGCGTGTAAGCTGATTGGCGTATATCACAATATTTACACCAATTTCTGCAAATTCATCCTCTGTAACAACGGTAAAGGTCGAAGGAACTACAACAAGCGGTGAAGCTGAATCCACAGAGCGAAATTGGCGACAAAACTCAAATATTTCATCCGGCTCCTTGCGTCGGCTGTGAATCATGATCCCATCAGCCCCGGCCGCCACAAAAGCATGTGCCCGTTTTAGGGCATCCTCCATCCCTTTTTCCAAAATCAGGCTTTCAATCCGCGCAATGATCATCATATCCCGGGTTTTCATTGCTTTTTTTCCTACGGCAATTTTTTCACAGAAATTTTCAACCGAATCCTGTGTTTGCTCAACCTCCGTGCCAAACAGAGAATTCTTTTTTGCACCTGTTTTATCTTCAATAATTATAGCGGAAACTCCGATCCGTTCCAGCGTTTTTACCAGATAGGCAAAATGCTCAATCTGGCCACCGGTGTCGCCATCAAATATAATGGGCTTCGTGGTGACCTCCATGATATCGTCTATTGTGCGAATTCGGCTGGTCATATCCACCAGCTCAATATCCGGCTTACCTTTGGCAGTAGAATCGCAGAGACTGGAGATCCACATAGCGTCAAATTGGCGGACAACACCGTTCTTGAGAACCTTTGTCTCCTCCGCAATTAATCCCGTGATGCCGCTGTGAGCCTCAATCGCCGTGATAAGGGGCTTTATCCCCAACAGCTTTTTAAGACGCCCCCGACGAATATCAGGAATAGAAAGCTGTGAACGGGCATGCTTTTCCAGGTTGCTGAACTCCTCATTTGTGCTGTACGGGAATTCAATCAGCTGTCCACCCCATTCCTTGAGAACAGCGATTGCCTCTTCGCGGATTCCACTTTGAAATCCGGTTTTCCAGTCATCTCCATGCACAAGAAAATCGGGCCGAAGCGCGCATAGATTTTCGGTGTAAGACAGAGAATGCTGCAGTATTACGGTATCCACGCCCACGATATTTTTTGCTATCTCCATGCGTTGTCCTGCGGAAAGCAACGGATACCGCTTATAGCTCGCCACGACAGCATCATCCAGCACGCCAATAGTAAGACATCCCAGTTTGGCGGCCTCCTGAATAATCCGGATGTGGCCGCTGTGGATAATATCTGTGCTCATACTCATATAGACCGTTTTCATTTTTCTACCTGCTTTATCAGTGAATTGACGCGATGCAAATCTTCAAGGGTATCCACCTCGTTGCACAGCCTGTCGGCAACGTCATACCCAAATAGTTGTATTTGAGAACTGACGGTATTTAGGGCATTTTCTGCGTAGCAGCCTTGCTCTCCCCGTTTGACAAAATCCACGATGGCATCCAGCCATATGCGCCAATCCCCACGATTCAGCCGATACAAAGGTTGGGCGGCAACCGCGCTGTCAAAAAATTCAACACCCACGGAAGTAATCCTGTCCTGTCGAATCACAGCTTTAAAATCCTTTTCCGGTAGAGGGAGTGTAGAGGATATCGCCATGACGCTCTGACGCTGTGCCAGTATCGGAGTAAGAAGCCCATCCTCCAATATCAAGTCGCCATGAAGGAGGAGGATATCATCATCCAATGCATTTCTGGCGAGATAGATGGAATAGATATAATTGGTCTGGGTATAAAGAGGATTATTTACAAACTGCAGACAGTCTGCCAATATCGTATCCTTAGCGTGAGAAATAAGGGCGTCCTCAAATGGACCGGTGGTAATAAGAATCTCACGTAGCCCCGCATCCAAGAGCTGCGTCAGCTGGCGACTCAGTATGGTTTGACCTGTAACAAGAGTCGTCATGCACTTGGGCTGATTGCTGGTTAAGTCACCCATGCGCCGTCCGACGCCGGAATTCAAGATCAATGCTTTCATCAGTCTGGCTCCTTCAGAAAATCCATAAATTCTCTTTTATTGTCGTGAGTCGAGGTCGTGGGGCGACCCAAATCATCGCGGGATCCCAGCGCAACCTTAACCTGAAGGAAACCGGGGCCTTCAATGGCCTGCATGGCGGAAAGCTCGGCTTGAAGCGATTCAATCGATTCCACCGTTTGTACATACCGATAACCAGCGGATGCCGCAATTCCCTCCAATTCACTTATTCCCGCAGAGGTCGGCATACCTCCAACTGTTTCGTGGGCTTCATTGTTTAGTACAACATGATTCAAATTGTGGGGATGTCTGGCTCCAATCGTACTCAACGCACCCATATGCATCAACACCGCTCCGTCCCCATCAATACACCACACACGACGCTTCGGTTTTTGTAATGCAACCCCCAAAGCTATCATAGCGCTATGTCCCATTGAGCCTACCGTGAGAAAATCACAGCCATGACCTTCGCCGCGGCGCTCTCGAATCTCAAAAAGCTCTCTGGAAATCTTCCCGGTCGTGGACACAATGATGTCCCCTGTTGTCGACGCAACGATCGCCTCAATAGCCTCTTCCCGTTTCAGCGAATAGACGTTGCGATATCGATATCCTTCCTCAGCAGGAAATGCCCCTTTCTCGATGACGAACGCAGCACTTTTCCCCTGTGCAAACAAGGTCTGAAATCGCTGCATTGCCTCTTCGACCTCTGTTGTTTCCGTGTCTCTTCCGATCACAAAGGGCGTTATGTCCATGTCCTTCAACAGTTTCAGTGTCACCTTACCCTGATATACATGCTGGGGCTCGTCCTTTGTACCGGGCTCTCCCCTCCATCCGATGACAAACAACATGGGTATCCCATATACATCCGGGCTGGTTAGGGACGCAATGGGATTGATGGCATTGCCTATACCGCTGTTTTGCATATATACACAGGGAACGCTGCCGGTAGACAGATAGGAACCGGCGGCCAATCCGACACAGCCGCCCTCATTGTGGGCAATGATATGCTGACCGGATGCTTCGTCATATTGCTTCATCAGAAAGTCACACAATTCTTTTAGCTGCGAATCTGGCACGCCGGTAAAAAAATCTATATTGTTTTGTGTCAGGCATGACATAAAATCATGGATCCTCATAAGTGCCGCTTCCTTTTCTATTCATCTTCGTCCTCGGTGCGCAGCAGCGCTTTTTCTCTCAATGCCTCAATTATATATGAGCCACCGACTTCTCCGCTATGTCCTGGGTTAAATAAATAGGCATCGATCACTGCGTCTATTTTGTTGCGATAGGCATCCGAGGATTCCGATGCTTCTCGAACCACATCTCCGAACTTACCTACATCAGCTAGGTCGACGCTGACTCCAATTTCATCGCGAAGTGTAATATCGAGAGGTACTATGTCCAGCACCTCATATTCCGGATTCATAACCTTCATTGGTGTGTTGATGAATATTGTTGGCTTCTTTGTGCAATATGAAAACTCAAACGCGATATTAGACCAATCTGTAACCAGAATATCAGATTGATAAATCGTTTCATTAGAGGAGAAATTCAGTTCGATTATAAAATTCTCGTCTTGCTTCTGACCCCAGCGCTCATTAATTGCATCGATGCAAGGCTTAAACCGCTTGATAAACTCTGGATGAGGGCGAACAATGACACGGTAGCCCTTCCCCACAACACATTCCAACAGCTCATCAATGCAGCTTTCCAGGATATTGTCCGCCTGCCATGACGGTGCAATCAGGATTTGAGGAAGCTTGCTCTCTTTAGGTGGCATTTGTGCATACGCGTCCATCAGATCATCAATTAAGCCATATCCACATTCAATCAGCTTTTTCTCGGGCAACTCATAGACCTCTTCCGTCTTGCGAATCTCCCGTACCTGGTGTGCTCCAACACAGAAAATGGTGTCATAATGATCTACAGCGCCCTCGCGTAGAGTCATATGCATACTTGCAACGGTATGGAACATGTAAATATATTCAATATCTTTTTTTATGTACGAGCGCTTGATATGATATTTTTGCAAATCAGGCATGGTCATAACAACCATGTCTGCCTCTATTTTCATCATGAATGAGATCAGTGCTTTTTCCCCGATATAGTACGGAATTATCTGGGGATTATCCTTCTTAAAAATAGCATCATCCGGGTCGCTGGTAACATAATGGATGACTATATCGGACTGTGCCAGGATATAGTCGATTACCGATGAGAAATATTTGTAAAAACCACTTTTAGCAGAGTAAAACACAAGCTGCTTGTTGTCATTTTCTTTCGCGAAGAAGCGTTTGCTGTCGGCTCTTTCACGCATTTGATTTTGCTTTTGCAACTGCTTTTCTTCTTCCAGCTCCTCCTTGGATTTTCGAGGCAGTGGTATAGAGATTTCGACGTATTGATTAGGATTCATTACGGCGTTGACGACAAGCATAACAACGATAGACAGCAAATTATTGAGTATCCAATAAAGCCCTACGCCGATGGGAACTACAAACGGAAAATATGTAGAGAAAACCACAAAAAAAACTGTCATCCCCCACTTAACTGTTCCTTTTTGCGTGCGCTGCAAAATGTTTAAATTATTTTGAACTACACACATAATCAGACAGGAAAGACCTGAGATAATCGGTATAATAAAGCCATAATTGAGGGAAGGAACAGTGCAAAGATCAAAACCCAGAAAACCTGTTTCAAAGTTAGTTACTGCATGAAAGACATCTAAACCTATGCCAGGCAAAGTCTCAAAGACTTGCGTGTAACTGATATCCTTCATCAGGCGAATGACCTCAAGCTGGGCACTAGAGCCCAGTTCAGAAACAGACAGTATTTGACTTGCCTGAACGACGAGCAGGTCGATGGTCGCACTATCGATCCGCAATAAATACTTTAAGGGATTATATATTACATTAATTAAGCCTATAACAAGGCACAGTTGAAGGATAGTCGGCAAGCATCCAATTGCAGGATTATACTTCTCAGCCTTGTATAGCTTCATCTCTTCATCAGAAATACGTTCCTTGTCTCCAGCATGGTATACCTTGATTTTATCAAGCTTTTGCTGAACAATTGCCATGCGGATCGAGTTTTTTTGCGTCAGAATGGAGATGGGGAACAATAGCAGCTTAAATATCAGGGTGAGAAGCACAATTGCTACACCATAACTCTTTGTTATGGTGTAGCAAAGATACATTAACCATCCAAGAGGGGTTCCCAGAATCGTATAAAAAAAATCAATAATCACTTTTCTACCTCTGGAATCAATTTACTTGTCACTACTTTTGTTGGCGGAGACTTTTTTTCTTTTTGCCTTCTTGAAAAGCTTACGGAAAAAGTTAACAATAAACCGCCAGCCGATACCAATTACCAATGCGGCCCCCGCCAACACCTGCAGAAGCATCGTTCCTGTACCGGGATCTAAATAGGCGTAAGCAGTCATGCTGCTAAATAGTGCTCCGGCGATAAAAAGGGAGAGAAAAGTTCCGGCGTATTTCATAGGTATTTTCCTTTCACATTAAGTTATTCGTCTCGGATTCCGGATTTCTGGGCAAAGACCTCTGGAATGTCGTAGAGGCTGGTTACCTCGACGGTTTGGTGGTATATAGATGAGTATAAATATTCATTTTCATTGCTCCCGCTTTCAGCGAACATTACTTTTACAACGGGATTCTTTTTTCTTGCGTCCATAGCAAGTTCAATTGGAGATATATCTGTAAAGTCCAATATATAGTTATTTAAGATGGCTCGCAAATCTCCATTCCATAAATCATTTTGTGATATTTCTACGGCACCTGTCGAAAATGGCGGCTTAATTAGAATTGCTGGATTGTATGTTCCTATCTTAACATAGTTTCCGTTTTTCTTATTACCATCAACGAAATCGCCACCTATGCTATCCCTGTACGCAGCACCATGATGCTGTCCATGATCGCTTAAAATAATAATTAATGTATTATCATAAACATTATTCTGTTTCATTTTTTCAAAAAGTGCATTCACTTGTTTGCATTCGAAGGTTATTTCATCAATTAACGCTTGTTCATCGTTTTTTCGCTCTTCTTGCTTAACTACTTCGCCGTTTTGCGACAGAACAACAGGTGCATGAAGCGTATAATCCCAAAAAAACAAGCACTTTTCCGCTGACGCCTCTACATGAAAATTGTCAAGCAGTATTTCATGAGCTTTTACTGATTCGAGCTTTGAATTAAGAATTAACGTGTCTACTTCACCAAAAAAGGGATTGGATGGCCAATAACCAGCAACCCTTGCCACCGACGCAGCTAATGCATAACCGTACATGTATTTGGGGTCTACCTTCGATTCTATAAAATTATTAACACTTGGCGCAACTCCTATCAGATCAACACCATATCCATTTACCATAATACCATTTTGCTGCATATCAGTGATAAATGAATCGTTATACGCATTAATAATATTTGCCATGTAATCTAAATCGGTCGTTGAATATTCCTTTCCGGACAGTATTGCTGAACGAGAATAATTAGTATACGGAAATGAAGAAAATGCACGAGAAAAAAAAGTAAAACCATCAAAATAATCTAAAAGATACGGGTTTTGGTCGAAGGTACGCTCCACTAGCGTTCCTTGAAATGAATCAACACCAATAATCAGTATGTTTTTGTCTGTGCTAAAACCAGATGCTGATTCAATAATCTCGTTACGTTGCTTATTTATAGCTTCCTTATCAGTATGTTTAAATGCACCTAACTCATATTGATTAAACATCGTCAACGCAAGACAGAGCCCCAATAAAGGAATAGATATTTTTTTTAGATACTCATGCAATGCATAGGACGCAATTATCATAAAAACAAGCAATACTATATTCCGAACTACCGGCCCCAGATCATCTTCCATTGTAACCAAATCACGGCCATCCAATATGGTTGCCTGAAACGGAATTATTGTCGCATTCACAAAACATAGTATCAATAGCCCCGTTAGTATACATGCCAAATATTTATAATGTTTCTTAAGCAATAATGATACACTCGCCAAAATTAAGGCTGCGCCGGCGCAGCCAAGTGAAATGATCACCAAAAGCTTTTGATTCAGCAAAGTATTATTATTCTTCGAAATATGAACAGGGCCAAATACCAATACAATAAACCCTATTGTAAAAAACAGCAGCGCACAATTTAAATAATTTTTGAAGCGATCACTTTTCAATATGGATTTTAGCTTGTCTTGCATATGAAGTTACTCCCGCTATTTAAAATAAATAATTGGACTTGTGTGTATTAGTCCACTCACACATATCCGCCACCTGTCTCGGATAATCCCGAACCTCAAAATCAAAATCGCTGCGGGTATTTACAAGCGATTTATCAACAGAAACGCCATCAAAGGGAATAACCTCTATATCGTCCCTCTTGAACACTTCTTTAAACAAAAGGAGTAAGTGATATTTGTCAATTTTTGAATCTGGAACCAAGTGGTAGAGCCCCGTCAAGTTTTGCTTAATTGCCGCGCCCATCGCCCGCGCGAGCTCAATGGTTGTCACACCGTTCCAAAACACCTTGGAGTAGCCGTTTATTGTTCCCGATTGCTTCATAAACCAATTAAAAAGGCCTGTCCCGTTTTCATGGCGATCCGGTCCAATGATTGACATGCGAAAGGTCAGATCCTTTTTGTTATTGATTTCACCTAGCGCTTTGCTTCTGTCATAAATGGTCGCACCATCCGGAATATCTGTCTCTGTGTATCCGCCCCGTTTGCCAGAAAACACGCAATCTGTGGAAAGGTGAATCAGTTTGGTTTTTGATATGCTGTATTTATGTGCCAGATATTGCGGCAAGTACGAGTTGACAAGAGTAGCCAAATCCGGCCGCTCTTCCGATACCTTTTGCAAAATTCCAATGCAGTTGATAATTACTTCCGGCTGCACTGCGTCCAGCCACTCTGTCAACACCGGTATATTGGTTACATCAATGGCCTTGCTTTTTTCGCTGTTAACGGCGCTGCGGGATGTTATATAGACATCGTAGCCCTGTTCCTCGAGATATGTGGCCACGACATGTCCCGCCATACCTGTACCCCCAAGTACAACGACCTTTGTCATATATTTTCCCTCCATACAGTCCGCTTTACATAACCGGTGTAGCTTAAAATAATCCTTACAACCTTTTGAGAAACGTAGTCTTCATCATAATCCGGAACCATTCTCAATCCTGGTGAGCGATTCGTTTGACTCGTCACAACATCGATGCAATTCAAAATATCCCCCGTACGGAGGCCCGTCATAACCAGTGCACCTACGTCCATACCTTCCGGACGTTCATGGGCTTGCCTTACCGTAATAGCCGGAAATCCCATCAGCGAAGACTCTTCTGTAATTGTCCCACTATCACTGATGACGCAAAAGGCATGCTGCTGGAGCTTAATGTAATCTGCAAAGCCCAATGGCTTCATAAACTCAACAAGAGGGTGAAAGGTGAATTGCATTGTCTCCAATTTTTTTCGTGTCCGCGGATGAGCAGAGAAAATGATTCGTTTCCTATATTTTTCTGCTACAGAATTGATCGCCTGCAGCAAATTTTGGAAATTTTCCTCGGAGTCCACATTTTCCTCCCGGTGAACGGAGAGAACAAAATAGTCTTGCTTATCAAGTGTAAGGCGCTCTAATACATCAGAAGATTGGATGGACTCTTCTTGCCGCAACAGCACTTCTTTCATACTTGAGCCAGTTTTGATTATCGTTTCCGGTGCAATGCCCTCTGCAATTAAGTATCGACGCGCATGCTCTGTAAGCGTCATGTTAATGTCAGAAAGATGATCGACGACCTTTCGGTTGAGTTCTTCCGGCACTCGCTGGTCAAAGCATCGATTGCCCGCTTCCATATGAAAAACGGGAATTCGATTGCGCTTGGCTGATATAACCGACAGACAGGAATTGGTATCACCATAAAGCAAAATCGCATCCGGTCGATGTTCTTTAATAATCTCTTCAGATTTAATGATTACATTCCCAATTGTTTCAGCCGCCGATGCTCCCGCTGCTTCCAGAAAAATATCCGGTTTCCGTATTCCCATTCCGGAAAAAAAGATTTCATTGAGCTCATAATCATAGTTTTGCCCAGTGTGTACAAGAATGTGCTCGACACAGCGATCCAGCTCTTCTATCACGCAGCTTAACTTAATTATTTCCGGTCTTGTTCCTACTATTGTCATGACTTTCATTTGCAGCGAGTCCTTTCATCTTCTAAATACGAAACCCTCAATATCCATCTCCTGCATGCTCATTTTTCAATGCACGCTGAACATAATCCAAAGAGAGCAAGAGCTCTTTTACACCGTCTTTTGTCAACCGATGGGTATTGTGTGAGGTGTAGTCGCCGCTTTGTGAGATGATCTCTTTGCCTGAAACAAAGTAGTTGCCGTAATTCAAGTCGCGGCTATCCAAGGGTACCATATAATACCCCTCCATATCAACTGCGTTTGCCATTTCTTCTCTCGTCAGAAGAGATTCATACAGCTTTTCCCCATGGCGGGTACCAATGCAGCGAATTTCTTCTTTACCGCCAAACAACTCGTTTACTGCTTCAGCCAGATCGGCGATGGTGCAGGCCGGAGCTTTTTGAATGAATAACTCCCCGCCTTTGGCATTTTGAAAAGCAAAAAGAACCAGATCAATGGCATTGTCCAACGACATCATAAAACGTGTCATGTTAGGGTCTGTCACAGTCAGTGGTGTTCCATTCTTAATTTGAGAAATGAACAGAGGAATAACAGATCCCCGAGAGCACATTACATTCCCATAACGTGTCACCGCAACAATCGTTCCATTATTATTTCCCAGGCGCGTCTTAGCAACAGCTACCTTCTCCATCATCGCTTTTGACATGCCCATTGCATTTATCGGATATACCGCCTTGTCCGTAGACAGGCACACCACCTTCTTAACTCCCCTGGACACAGCAGCTTCCAACATATTTTCTGTGCCCATTACATTCGTTTTTACCGCTTCAAGAGGGAAAAACTCACAGGATGGCACCTGTTTCAACGCCGCCGCATGAAAAACATAATCCACGCCCTTCATCGCGTTGTCTATGCTCTCATACTGGCGAACATCGCCTATAAAGAATTTAATCTTGGGGTTCTTGTAAAGCCCGCGCATATCATCTTGCTTTTTTTCGTCACGACTGAAAATTCGAATTTCGCCGATGTCTGTGTCCAGGAACCGACGCAGCACCGCATTCCCAAAGGAACCCGTGCCACCAGTGATGAGAAGTGTTTTATCTTTGAACATAAGTTATCCTCCCGATCGTGGTTGTAAGTTTAAATGTGCCTAACCTTCTATGAGCATACTATTTTCCTAAAGCCTTCTGCGCAATTTTCCTACCAAAAGCTTCGTACTCTTGGATAACTTTTTTACAAAATATGCCTTCATTATATTTTTTTTGAAGGAAATGCTTTCGAATTTTTTCTTCTTTCACGACATCATCCGATTCATTTAAAATAATGTCGATCAAGGTTTCCCATTTCTTCCCTACTTCTGTAATGTGAAATCTCTTTGCCATCTCTCCAGCTTTTGCTGACATTTTCTTTCGAAGCTCTTTATCAGTAAGTAACAATGATATTTTTTTCGCTGCTCCTTCAATGTCATCCTGCGCAACAACAAATCCGTTTACGCCGGTTTCAATTATATCATCCAATCCTGGAATTTCCATAATAACTGATGGCAGTTGGTATATACCAGCTTCGGTTAGTGTCATTGGAAACCCCTCATTATCTGACGTTAAAAGAAAAACATCTGCGTCATGATAAAAGTCGGCCACATCCTTTTGTAGCCCCTTAAACTCTATCCTCGCTTCCGGTATATTCAGTTCTCCTATCAACGCACCTACAGATTTTTCAGCACCATCGGGGGTTCCCATTGACAAATCGTATGGCCCAATAAGTATTAACTTAGAATCTGTATACTCTTTTAAAACCATTGAGAAAATTCTAAGCATTCTATCTACTCGCTTTATGGCATCATCAAAACGTCCGACAGCAATAATCGTCTTGCCTTCTGGGTTGTAGAGATCCGTTTCCTGCTCCTGAAATGTGTTCGGATTGGGAATTACAACACCGTTATGGTTAAGCAACCCATATGCTTCTGCACTAAAATTGGTAAGATAAACGACGGCATCCGCATATGCCAGGTCATGATTTTTATTTGTGGCAAATTGGCATAAAAAATTATTATTATGAGGGAAAAAATAATATTCATGACAATTGGCAATCGTTTTTATGCCAATTTCGCTCAATATAGGGTATATCCTTGTCAAATCTGGAATGGAGTTATTATTTCCGATAAAAATATTTGGGGAAAGAAAAAGCAAAAGCCTTAACAAACGGTCAATTCCATCGGCATAGTGATCACCTAAGATCGGGACAAAAACGATGTTCGTATTTAAGCTAAAGCTTGTGTTCACAACGGGGCCAAATGCAATGATAATTATTGTATATCTCTTCGATAACTCATTGGTCAACATTGTGAGAACTCGCTCTGCACCACCGTATAGCCAACCGTATATATGAAAAGCAAGTACAGGCTTCTCTCCCCGGTTCAATAATATCGACTCCGCAATTTTAGATAAAAGGCCTTCTGCTTCCGTTCGTTCATCTAACCTGAAGATATCTTCGTTTAACAATCCGACGAACCTATCATGATGCTCTTTTGTCTTATAGGCCTTGCTAAATAACGCTGGCAGCAATTGTCCTGTTGCTTTTAAAAGACCTAGCTGCTTATATTTATCATATAAGCCAAGCAATTGTTCAAAGGTACAGTCCTCTCTTATTCGTCCATCATCCTTTAAATACGCTTTGTTATCTTGCTTCTCTTCTATACAAAGACTCATTGTGCTCCCTCGGCTTTTCTTCTTACTTTTCTCAACTTCCATGCCTGCTTATTGAATAAAACTTATTTCTAAACCGCCTTCGAATTTTTCTCAAAGTAACGATTAATCCGTGGTTTTTCAATGAAAGCTGAGTCATTCTCACCCAACGCAGTGGTCGTGTAATCCTCCATGAAAATGTCTTATGGACATCATTTATACAGTGTGTGCATATTACCGCATCATTTACGGCCATGTTTTCCAATGGTGGCAGGACGTCCACTTGAGGCTCCTCTATTGGAGGCAGAATCGCTTCCTCAGGAACTATCTCTTCAGCCATCGGTAAAATATTCGAATTTACCATTGAAATATGCTTCTCATATTCCTTTACGGCAGTTTCCGTAAAAATCGTAATATTCGATGGCGGAACCATAAAATCTTTCTCTAATGTTTTCTGCAACTCCACTGCATCCTGATGCAATGTAACCTCTATCAGCTGATTCCACCTTGAACATATTTTTTCTTTGCTAAATCGCTCTGCCATCTCTTGCGCCTGCTGTCCCATATGAAGACATAACTCCGGATTCGCTAATAGCAGAGATATCTTGTTTGCCATGGTCACAAAGTCATCTTGTTCAACAAGAAATCCATTTTTTCCGTCTGTAATGATGTCTTCTATTCCTGGAATATGAAACAAAACGCTCGGTAACCCAAAAACACTCGCTTCAGTTAATGTCATTGGAAATCCTTCACAATCAGATGTCATCAAAAAGACAGCTGCCTCATTGTAATAGGAGGTCACATCATCTTGTTCCCCGGCAAAATGGATCGAATGACTTGGAATTTGAAGAGTATCCAGCAACTCCTGGATACTATAGGGAGATTCAGCCGGAATATGCATTGACAGATTGTAATCTCCAACCAACACCAACTTCGCATCCGGATGATCTAGGAGTACACGGTGAAATACTCTTAAAATACGATCCAGCCGCTTGACGGAATCATAAAATCGCCCCACTGCTAACACCGTTTTTCCTGATATCGAAGTCTTGGGGATGGCCTTATTATATGTGTTAGGATTGGGCATAAGTGCCCCATTGCCTTTCAGCTGTCCATATATGTTGGCTCCAAATGTTGTAAGCCAAGTTGCAACATCTGCGTGCTCATATGCCTGCATTCTTTTATCTATAATAGGATATAGCCACGGGAACTGATAGGGGAGAAAAAAATATCCATGATTACATGCTATGCTTTTAATATTCAACTCACGTAGCATCTCGTATATATCTAATAAATCCACAATAATGTTCGGATTTCCAATAAACAAGTCTGCATCCAACATGTGAGCAAGCGCAGCAAGGCGATAAGAAATCTTCTTTCCATTTGAATTGCTAATCAATATATGAGATGCTTCTCCAAATAGAGGAAATCCTAATGGCTTCATTAGATCCGTATATACCAATATAATCTCATATTTTTGCCAAAGGGAATTTATTAACGTCGCAACTACCCTTTCGATGCCGCCGCGAACCCAAACGTTGACATAAATCAGTATCCTTTTTTTAATCTTTTTTTTCTGAATTAACGGACGGATACTCTCTTCCCATACTCTTTTGGTGTTTCCCTCGTCATCATTGCAAAAAATCGACTGATTAATGGTTCTAATAAACTCATCATTCGGGGCGTGTTTTGCATTTCTTCTACAAATATATCCCAAAATCCTAATTGCCGTTTTCCAATAGCCTGCGTTAAAATAAACTAAATGTTCTTCCATCATTGACTTTGCAGATCCAGCAAAAAACCTCCCGATCTCGTCCTCACCGAGCATAGAAATCAATCGGCTATGCAAATTATCTGATTCCTCGGTACATAAAACAGGATATTTTCTACTGTCTTGTTCCTCATGCTGACGTGATAGAACAAGAGGTTCGTTAACATAGACAAACGACACATTGCTCGCAAAACAGAACCACCGATCATAATCCTGCGTATATTTTAGCCTTTCATCAAAATATCCATACTGTTCAAAGACGTATTTGGGAACTAGAAGTGCGCAACCGTTCAGCGTACTCTCAGTATCAATGGCAAGCATAGCCCTAATATTGTTTGCAGAATTCGATGGGATTTCGTTTTTCTTTATCTGTTTGGAGATTTCAGAGAACGTGAAAACATTGCAAAAGGCTATTGCGTCATTGCTTTGCTTATACAAGGCTTTCATTTGCCTTGCAATCTTATCCGGTGTGTAAAGATCATCATGACTCAACCACGAAAAGTATTTACCTCTCATTTTCTTTATGCCATAATTAAGCGCGGATGCAACGCCACCATTTTCTTTACTAAAAAACCGTATTTTCTTCCCATATGAAAAAATTATATCCTTAGTTAATCCATTGTCGTTAGATCCATCGTCAACTACTATAACTTCTATACTGTGATATGTTTGCGATAATGCGCTATTAATTGCCTCATTAATATAGTTTGAGCCATTGTATACAGGTATTATGATAGATACATCCGGACGCAACTCATTACATAAATTGTCCTCATTTTTAGCATAAAAAGAGAGTATCCAGTTTTCCGCATATACACTAGCAGCATTATATGTGCTTTGAAAATGTAAAAACTTCCACGTGTGATAATAAAACTCATAAACTGATCCAAACATTTGGATTCGTTCTTCGTCGCTAATACTGCGCATCATGTTGATCCACAAATCATCGCATTCGTTTGCAAAAAAAACTGCCAGCTTTTTACTGTCCTGTTCATCATGAAAGCGAGAAATCACGCACAATGCATCAACGAGGATTAACTTTGATTGACGTAACATTCTAAACCATAAATCGTAATCTTGAGTCGTTCTCAATTTCTCATTAAACAACCCGACTTCATCAAAGTGTCTCCGGTGAATTAATAAACTACACCCATTAATCATCCCACGAAAAAGCGGAAGCAACGGCACATCTAGTTTATCCTTTGGAAGAAGCTGGGACGGATCCACATCAAACAGGTGATTGCCCTTAACATCAATCACCTGATATCCACAGTAAACAAGAGCTCGCGAATCTTTAAACTCTTCTAACGCAGATATCTGCCGTGCAACTTTATCCGGTGTATACATATCATCATGACTCAACCACGAAAAGTATTCACCTTGCATTTCTCGAATGCCATAATTAAGAGCCGAGGCGACACCGCCATTTATTTTGGAGTAATATTTAATTTTTTTACCATAAGAAAGTGCTATCTTCTCGGTAGCACCATTATCATTGGAACCGTCGTTCACCACGATAACTTCAATATTCGGATATGTTTGTGCCAATGCACTGTCAATCGCTTCCTGCATGTAGTTAGAGCCATTGTATACCGGAATTATTATTGACACTAATGGACATTCTTTCCCCACATTTACTCCTCACAATCTCTCTTAACTCTATTAGTATAAACTAATTTATGGTGCCATTCTTTTACGCACCTAATTACTCTCTTCAGTGCCCATCTAAATGCTTTTCTAACCGTTTGAAGCAAGCCTATCTCCTGAAAAGATTGCTTTAGCCGAATGATCGGTTTTTGTCGAATGACAGCAACTTCATTGCTTACATCGTTACGAGTCACATCAAATTGATCCCGCAAATCATTTCTTTTCTCTTTGCATTCATCTGCTTCATGCTCCTGCATTTTCTCCAATGCATAGCTAGATGCTTTATGATACGGTGTGTGCGTATAGAGAAAATTATGGGTATTCATGTAAAATTGATACACAGATCCCTCAAAATCAATCTTCTCACTGTCTGTTAAATCGTCCATTAATCGTATCCATAACTTACTGCATTCCTCTTCATGTCCTTTTTCCTGAACGCTCCCCTGCTCTGCGTGAGTACGCGAAAACACAAGCGAGCGATCGACATACAAAACATGTTCCTCTCGAAGCAGTCGAAACCACATGTCATAATCCTGCGTGGTGCGGAGATCCGTCGCAAATCTCCCACCCTTGGCAAAGGATTGACGGTGAATCAATAGACAGCATCCGTTCAGCAGGCCGCGAAAAACCGGAAAAAGAGGAACCTGCAGCCACTCTTTATTGTACATGGAGGATGGTAACATCTCATGGTGGGGCTCCCCCGCCGCATTTGTTACCGTGTATCCACAATACACCACAGCACTGTAATCCGTTTTGATTCTAAGCGCTTCGATTTGGCACTCTATCTTTTCCTTCTCATAAAAATCATCATGAGACAGCCAAGAAAAATAGTCGCCGCTCATCTTTTCAATTCCCAGATTAAGTGCTGTTGCGACGCCGCCATTCTCTTTATAGAAATATCGAATCTTTTCCCCATAGGAAAGTGCAATTGCTTCAGTGGCGCCATCATCAGACGAGCCATCATTAACAACAATTATCTCGATGTTTTTATAGGTTTGCCGCAGCACACTATCAATGGCATCTCGCAAATAATCGGAGCCGTTGTACACCGGAATAACAACCGAGACCTTGGGTGTGTATTTCTCTGATTTCAATCCCCAGTCCAGAAGATGTCTCTCCAGCCCCTCAAAATCACTCCCGAAGAACAGCGCATACAGTGTATAATAATAAAACGCAGCTTGTCCGGTAAATCGATTCAAATATATATTGATATAATCATTTTTACATACATCCCAAAAGCTGATTGCTTTGTCCCCTAACCGCTCCCGGAATTTGCGCAGATAATTCATTTTTTCTGAAAATGATGGGATAGCGCAAATATTGTTAATCGTCGGTAAGATCACCTGCAAAAATAAAAGATATACGCATCTTGTATTCATTGTATCCGTTTCAATTATGTCTGCAGTCTCTAAAAATCTATCTGCAATGAAAAGTCTATGCTCCGAAAAGCCGGAATGCTCTAGGGAACCCGTTCGTATAATATAGTGATAATATAAGGTGGGGCAAAAAACAATTTTTTTTGCATATGCTACTGCCGGTGGTATCGCCGGAATATCGTCGCAAACGCCTTCATGAAACTGATATTTTTTTGCGATTTCTCTTTTAAAAAGCTTAGTGCACGCGGAGGAAATGGACCAGTGACCAAAAACCATTTCCGCATCCACTAAATAGGGCTCATCGTCTTTATTCTCTTTATTGTCGCCCTGGGCCAAACGATATAAGTTGTTCTCTTCCAAACGATGATACGTCTTTACTCCTTTTTCCTCAAGAACGATACCTGAACAGGCCATATCCGCATCAAATGAGATCGCTGCATTCAATAACCCTTCATAGTAATTTGCGTCGACGTAATCATCACTGTCGCAAAATCCAATGTATCTTCCCTCTGCAGCGGAGACTCCTCTGTTTTTTGTAGCCCCGCTGCCACAATTAAATTCATTGGCCAAAACCTTTACATGTGCATGTTTTTCCTCGTATTCACGCAAAATAGATAATGTCTTATCCTGCGAGCCATCATCTATGGCAATTATCTGGATTCCGGACGCTAATGTCTGAGCTAAAAGTGCGTTTATACAGCGATGTATATATTTTTCGCTGTTATAGCACGCTACAATAACTGATATCTCATACATCTTTATCGCCTCCTATCCCAAAATTGCCCTGCGCACGTTAATCCCCTGCATAAACCTTACATACTTTTTTCACGTCGCCCAACGCACGCACAGTTCCCCGCTCAAGCAGTAAAGCGCGTGAGCACATCTCTTCGACCTTGTCCATGCTGTGGGAAACCAATAGCACAGTGGTTCCGCCTTTTATCATCTCTTCAATGCGCGCCTCACATTTTGCCTGAAATTTGTAATCGCCTACACCAAGTATCTCATCGGCAATCAGTATATCCGGCTGCACATTTGTAGCAATGGCAAACGCAAGACGCCCCACCATACCGGAGGAAAAGTTTTTCAGCGGTACATCCTCAAATTCCCGCAATTCCGAAAACTCAATGATCTCATCATACTTTTCTTCCATATACTTCGACGGGTGCCCAAACATTGCGCCGTTCATATATACATTTTCCCGCGCGGTAAACTCGTAGTCAAAGCCCATGCCCAACTCAATCATTGGTGCTACCAGCCCATTGACCGTTACTTTTCCCTGCGTGGGCTTAAATACGCCGGCAATTACCTTGAGCAGGGTGGATTTTCCGGCGCCGTTAAGCCCCATTATCCCGAACACTTCGCCGCGGCGCACCTCAAAGCTGACATCTTTGAGCGCCCAAAACTCCTCGAACTGCAGCTGCCGTTTCATAAGCTTTACCGCATATTCCTTGAGGCTTTCGATTTTTTCCCTGTTTAGGTTAAACATCATTGATACGTTTTCTACAGAAATCGCTATGTCCTGATTCAAATGAAAAGCCTCCTATAAATGCAGAATATACTTGTCCTGCTGAGACTGAAACGCCCCGACACCAACAAACAGCGCGCAAAGCGCAAAGCTTACGCACACTATGTTTTCCCACAAGCCCGGTACAGTTCCATACAGCGTAACAGAACGAAAGTAATCCACAAAGTGGTACAGCGGATTAAATCCCATTGCCTGGCGCACACCATCCGGTAAGATGGTAACCGGGTAAAAAAGCGGCGTAAAGTACGTCAACGCAGTCAGGAAAATGCCGTAGATATACGTAATATCCCTAAAAAAGACCACGACCGATGATAAAAACATTCCCACTCCCAATGAAAATACAAAGGTATATAGCATTGGAATGGGAAACAGAAGGAATGTCCAGTTCCAGGGTGCCCCGGTAAAAACAAATACCAGAAGAAACGCCAGGAATGAAAAGCACAAGTTTACCAGGCTTGACAGAACCTTGGAGACCGGAAAAATATATTTAGGGACATACACCTTTTTTATCATTGAAGCTCCGCCAATAACAGATCCCATTGCGGAGTTGGTCGCTTCAGTAAAGAATCCAAAGATGATTTGGCCCCCCAATAAGTAGACCGGGAAATAGGGAATATCGCCCCGGAACAAGTGAGAGAAAACCAATGTCATTACCAACATCGTCAACAGCGGGCTCAGCAGCGACCACAGCACACCCAGGACACTGCGTTTGTAGCGAGTGATGAAATCGCGTTTTACAAGCTGCCACAGCAATGGCTGAAACCGCTTTAGGTTTCCCAAATATGGCATAATAAAGGCTCGATGAAGCACTGTAAAAATCGCGGCAGATAATATCAGTGATATGCTTAAGGCGATAAAAGCTGTTTTAATATAAAACATATAACTATATGCGTCATTATCCTCCACAACACTTACTGGAAGATAGGAGGTGATGAAAATGTAACTGACTATAAATAACACACTGAATATAGCTACAAGTTGTTTTTTCTTCGACAATGCAATTGTCCTTTCCTTTTAACGATTTGCCAGTTGGCTCTGCAGACTTCGATAGGCGCGGTGCAGCACTGCACTTAATCCATCCGTATATAATGCATTCTTCGCTCTTTTCCATTTCGAAGTGCCGGATGTTCGCATTTGCCTATCTTTTAAAAGCGCTTCTCGCTTTTTCCTCATCCTTGCCGTTTTGCACTTCCGCTTTCCATCTGTAATAATACCTGACGCACACTTCTCTTCCAATGCCATGCACGCTTGCTCCCATGAAAAAGAAGCCGCTTCGTCATACTGCGAGTTTCGAAGGAGGTGCCGGCATACATCCCAATAAAAATTCTGTGATGAGCCCGCGATATTGTGTATCTCTTCTTTGGTAAGCGACTGCATCATGGCAATCCAAAGGCGATTTCCAGCTTCAATATATCCATCGTTCTCAAAAAAGCGGCTGCCTTGCCTTTCATGTATGCGTGTCATGCTCAGAAAACACGGATGAAATGCCATTGATGCCTCACGCATAATGCGAAACCACAGATCATAATCCTGCGTATAAGGCAATGTCTCGTTAAAGACGCCTACTCTTGTAAAATGGCTGCGGTGAATCAGCAGTGTACAGCCGTTGATGCAACCGTGAAACAAGGGGAATAGTGGCCGCGATAATTGCCTGGCATTATAGAAATCCTTTGCATGGTATCGTCCTGTTTCACGCCCATCTTGTCCCACATACCGTACTCCACAGGAAATAACCGTTGTTTTGTCTGATAATGTCTCGAGAAGTGCTATCTGCTTTCCAATTTTATCCGTTCCATACATATCATCGTGGGAAAGCCATGAAAAATACTCACCCGTCATTTCAGCTATTCCCACATTCAGCGCAGAGCCTACCCCTCCATTCTGTTTGGAAAAATATCTAATTTTGTTTGCATATCCAAGCGCAATTTTCTCTGTTTCTCCGCCATCATCAGAACCGTCGTTAACCACTATAACCTCAATATTGGAGTATGTTTGCGCCAGTGCGCTATTGATAGCTTCACGCAAGAAATTGGCCCCATTATATACTGGGATAACAATCGAAACCCTTGGAAGAAATTGATTTGCATTTATGGCCAACAATATGCTTTACACCACCTCATATTTGTTGATACCACACTTTAATATACCAGCTTTCACTGATGCTGTCAAACCGACAAAATGCCTGTAAAAGCCAAAAGTATCATCCAAATGTGTAACGATACCAGCGAAGGAGCAAAAGCAGAAGCCGACTTCGGGTAATAGTCCCTCGAATTTTTTCCTTGCGCGATGCTTTTGACTTGTGTATTTTCTGTGCGAGAAGCGTCTTATAGTACGCAATAATTTCCTCTTTTTCATCCTGCTCCATTGGCCGCTTCCTATCGCGGCAGGTGCCACTCCCCTCTCCCTTCTCCAGATGAGGGTACTCTCTGTACAGCCATGGCGATAGCATCTTTTGTACAGTATCATCTTCAAACACGACTTCCGTCACATTCCTGGATGCAATATATTGACTTATAAAGGCCATCCAGCATTCCGCGTCCAAAAAAGAAGTCAGATCAAACACTTCATTCACGTGTTCTTCCCATTCCTGCCGCAAGGATAATGTGAGTGGGCAGAGAAACAGTGCTCCTGTAAAAATTTCCTCGCTCCCGGCAAAACATATAGATCCATTTACTTCCCTCGGCAATCGCTCCCCCGTTGAAAGAAACAGGATGCGCTTTCTTTGCGGAAGATCCAGTCTCACTGCTTTACCCGGCAGAGTCGGATGATGCGGAAAATCCGTGTATCTGGGATATTCAATAGCGACAATCGGATTTGCTATTCCCCTTCCCTCATCATATATTTGCCGCAAAAGCGTTCGTCTGCTTTTGTTCGCAAACACCGATACTCCTGTGGCAGACCGTCTGTACCAAAACCCATACCAACTCATGTGAATCGGGTAAAAGCCATGCCGCATTAGCCTGAGCCACAGAATCCAGTCCTCATATCCGTATTTATATGTTTCATCAAAACCCCCGACTTTTTCCAGTACGGAACGTCTAATGCACGCTGTCAGTGTAAGATCATTTTGAATTTTCATAAGTTCGTCGGAAAATGCCGGCGCCCATAGATATTCTGATGCACCAAATCCTACAGAATTCGTATAGGCCCATCCCGCCTCAGGATGGGCCTGCATCGTCCAATATGCGCATTCTAAATATGTTGGCTCCAATAAATCATCCGCATCTAACGGTACAACAAAAGAGGCGGTAGCATACTGCAAGGCCGTATTCCTGGCATTTGCCGGCCCAGCATTGCTTTGTAGGATCACCTTGATCCGCGAGTCATCGCCAATCAGCGATTCCAATCTCTCTGTGGCCTCTTCATCCCCATCATTGACAATAATCCATTCCCAGAAAGGAATGGATTGATTGCACACACTGAGATATGTCTGCGTAAAGTGATCCCAGGCTTTATAGAAAGGCGTGATAATGCTTATCAGGGGAGGAGAGCCGTCCGGTTTGCCAATCCGCATTTTCGATAAGCCGGGCTGTCGGTTATAGGAAAATTCCTCGTTCAATGTCCCCATTCCTCAACTTCATCATATAGCTTCCGTATATGCTCGATATAGGTTGCCTCGGTAAACACCTTAAGCTTATCTCGCATCACGCCGCTAAGGATTTGCTCATCCTGTTCGCGACTCGCGATTGCTCTCTCAATGCAGTTCGCTATTGTATCCGGCCTGTCCGGCTCGAACTTATAGCCCACACCAGCCCAATCCAGCAGTTCCTTCATTCCGCCTTGATTAGACACCAATGGCGTCATTCCCATGTCCAACGCTTCAACGATCGCGACCGGGCTGTTTTCATACCAAATAGACGGCAGAATAAAAAACTGTGCATCCTCAATCAATGGATACAATTCATCCGGCGAAAGAAACGTTCGCTTAAACTGGATTTTGTCCTTCACAGGGCTATTCGCAATTGATTTCTCCAGTGCAGAGGAATCCGGCCCATCTCCAATTACCAATAAATGTGGTTGTGTGGAAGAAAGCTGTTCCATCGCTTTCACTGCAGATACAACATTTTTTTCTCTGCTAATCCGCCCGAAGAATGCAATTTTACCCGCTGTTTTTGGGGGCAAAGCTTGTCTCACCTTGTTCAAACAAGGGTTGTACACAACCTCTACCCGACCAATTTTCGGGCAAGCTGCTATCAATTTATCTCTCATAAAACAGCTGGGCGCAATATGCAAGTCGATAAGCCCACGACTAAACATCGAATAAAAGCTGCGTTTTTGAATGTATTTTCCCCATGATCCGGACAGGCTCCCGTAGCAATTATCTCGGATAATCTGAGCCTTGCTTCCTCCGATGCACTTCTCACAAACCATCCCTGTCCGATAGTTGAACAATGCATCATTGGGACAGATATACGCAAAGTTATGGTGCGTCAGCGTGATCTTGCATTTGCTTTCCGCTTTGTATGCTTCGATCGCCTTCAAAGCACCGGGAGAAAATTGAGTAAAGGCATGCATATGGATAATATCCGGGCGAAACGTATGCAGACAACGCTCCATTGCACGGCGGTTTAGCATCACACCTAAGGTTCCGGCCAGCTTGGTAACGGGAGAGGACAGGAAGTTATCCAACGGAAAAAAATGCCGCCCAGGCAGAAGGGATTCAGGAGGAGGGCCACAGGTAGCAGCGGCGATTTCATGTCGACCGAGTTGTGCCAACCGGTGAATATGGG
This sequence comes from Ruminococcaceae bacterium OttesenSCG-928-L11, assembly GCA_030265885.1. Classification (GTDB taxonomy): domain Bacteria; phylum Bacillota; class Clostridia; order Oscillospirales; family Ruminococcaceae; genus WRAV01. The sequence goes on from JAJDGX010000020.1 coordinate 28,617, forward strand.
CCGCCGCCACACGTTCGGCTCCGCCACCGGTGACATCGTTTGATAAAATAAGCACTTTGCTACTAATTGTTCATCCGCTCCCAGCCCATTGTTGTTATTCTCTCCGTTGTATTTGTCGGTCAATAAATATCATTGTTTCAATTGAACAGCTGGCGGCACAGAATAGGGATTATTCTTAAACCCTGCACACTTTTTGCAAAACTCTACATATCCTTTAGGGGTGTATCCTAAACGAAATTCAATCAACTCTTTCTTTTTTTCGACAGGCCACACACCTAAATCTATAAACTCGTCACTTGCCCCTTGACATAACTCTGCTTTTTCAGCATAATTTGCGTAATTACACGCATAAATACGTCCTTTACAATATTCTCGAAATGGAATGTCGCAGCTTGTGCAATAGCTAATAAGTTGGTCATCGCTCATCGCACTGTTGTCGGTCCGATCGGGTGCTAAATCAATCCAGCTCTCCACTTTATTGACAAAGTGCCAAACTCCATTTCGTTCCAAGCGAGCACGAAGCGCATCAAACCTCTCCCTATATTCCGGGAGCTGATCGGTGTAATCGTCACATATTAAGGTTACATTATTTTCTCTCAGAGTAGTACAAAGTTCGTCTGTATATATCGTTGTTCCGTTTGTTGTTGTCGCTAACTGGTGGATTTTACTTCGGTAATTTGCATTAATATAAGCCAGCAGTGTTCCTAGATGTGGATATAACACCGGCTCACCACCTGAGACATGGAATAGCCCGATATAATCAATTTGCGTAAAAAAAAGATCGACTTGAGCAATAAGTTCATTTAAGGGTTCATCATGCATTTTTTTTAGGTATGTTGTAAAATTAAGGCAAGCAGCACATTTTAAATTACACTTAGTAGATGGTATAAAACAAATATCTTTAAAATACACCTTATCATTACTGTATACCGCATATATTGACAGCCATTTATCTATAAATTCATAATAAAAAAAATATGTTTTCCCCTTTTCATAGCCAACACATTCCAACCGTTGAACCGCTTCACCAACTTCCTCTTGCGGCAAGCAAAGCACAACGATTTTTCCTTCAGGGGAATGAATAAGTCTCTGGGATGGTGCGACCTCAATACCCATCCACCCCAATTGCCATCCGGCATAATCTGATATCGCTTTAATATCTATACCAAGCGCCTGCATGCGCACAACAAGATCTGCCGCCGTTTCGCCTAGACCCCAAACATATATCTCGCTTTTACAGAAAAACTCCCCTATTTCATCAAATTCATGCCCCGGATTGTTCCATTTCATTTCATGTATCCCCCACGGTAAATTTGATTGGTAACCGACTATTAAGAAAAAGAGGTATTATTTTTCATTTTCTCAGCCGATCTACAACTTTTCTTAAAGGGCTGGTCGAGCGCCATATTGTACTATTTTCAATACCAGCAAGTTGATTGGCTAATCTTTCGCATTGCATAATAAGCTCTCTATTCTCCACTTCTACCGCTTTCAGCAGAGATTCTGTACTTTGCAGCGCTTCTTGGTACTCGCGGTTCCTATTACTTACTTGCTGTAGTGATTCTGTTACCTCAATTACAGTCTGGTCTCGCTCCGCCAACTCTACCTCTTTCTGTGCAATGATCCGATCCCGCTCTACAAGTCCTGCCTCTTTCTGCGCTATGATCTGATCCCGCTCTACAAGTCCTGCTTCTTTTTGTGCAATGATCTGATCCCGTTCTACTAGCCCTGCTTCTTTTTGCGCAATGATCTGATCCCGCTCTACTAGCTCTGCTTCTTTTTGTGCTATGACCTGATCCCGCTCTACTAGCCTTGCCTCTTTTTGTACTATGATCTGATCTTGCTCTACTAGCACAGTCTCCTTTTCATTAATTTGGCGTTGAAACTCCTCATTTCCAGTTTGGGCTCTATTGAGCCGTTCTAGTAGAACCTTAATATATTGTGCTTCCCTATCCAATGCACGTTTGAGATATGCATTATCCTCGTAGCATGATATTAGTTGGTTATCTTTTTTACTATCAACACTTTTTTTTTCGTCCATACCCGAACCCCTGCCTTTTAGTTTATTGGATAAAGTCTTGTTATTTGCTCCTTACTCTTAACAGGCATCACTACATTTTGATTATTATATCCCTT
>JAJDGX010000200.1 GCA_030265885.1 Ruminococcaceae bacterium OttesenSCG-928-L11
TCAATGCCTATCGGCTGCTGTATACATCTGTGTGATAGGGATTGCGCGCCGGCTGCCAAGCATAACCCATCCGAACCCCCCGGTCAAGATGATGACCGGGGGGTTCTTGTGCGGAAAATCGAGATTTGTGCCCGTTCACCGGCGTTCATATCCGCCCGTTTTCCCTTGTTGGTGCATTGATGCGCGATCCCGTGCGGTGTTGTGTTGCAATCATGGGCCAAATCGTGTAAAATTAGGTTTTAAGTACAGATGTGTTGCAAAAAGGAGCTTACAACATGGATTACAAAGCACTTGCGGACATTCTCTTTCCCCATGTCACCCAGACACCGGAGGAGGTGGAGGCCCGGTACCCCGCCCGCGATTTGCCCGAGGGCGCAAAGGTTACCCGCATGGCCCCCAGCCCCACCGGATTTATGCATCTGGGCAACCTTTACGGCGCTATCACAGATGAGCGGCTGGCCCACCAAAGCGGCGGCGTGTTCTATCTGCGCATTGAGGACACCGACCAAAAGCGGGAGGTGGAGGGCGGCGTAGAGAAAATCCTGGAGGTTTTCTCGGAATACGGTTTGCCCTTTGACGAAGGCGCCACCCTGGACGGCGACAACGGCGCCTACGGCCCCTATCGACAGCGACAACGGGCGGGAATGTATCAAGTGTTTGGCAAGTGGCTGGTGGAGCAGGGCAAGGCATATCCCTGCTTCTGCAGCGAGGAGGAGCTGGCGGCCATCCGGGAAAAACAGGCCGCCGCCAAGGAAAACTTCGGCTATTACGGCAAGTACGCCCTCCACCGGGATTTGTCCATGGAGGAGATTGAGGCGAAGCTGGCCCAGTCCGGCGGGGTGTTTGTCCTGCGCTTTCGCAGCGAGGGCGACACGGAGCGCCGGGTCAAGTTCACCGACCTGGTCAAGGGGAACATGGAATTCCCGGAGAACGATCAGGACATCGTGCTGCTGAAGTCCGACGGCATTCCCACCTACCACTTTGCCCATGTGGTGGATGACCACCTGATGCGCACCACCCATGTGGTGCGGGGCGAGGAGTGGCTGCCCACTCTGCCGGTGCACGTACAGCTGTTCCAGGCCATGGGCTGGAGACTGCCCAAGTACATCCACACCGCCCAGCTGATGAAAATGGACGGCGGCTCCAAGCGCAAGCTGAGCAAGCGCAAGGATCCGGAGCTGGCGCTGGACTACTACCGGGAGCAGGGCTATACCGTGGCATGTCTCAAGGAATACCTGATGACGCTGCTCAACTCCAACTTTGAGGAATGGCGCATCGCCAATCCTGCCGCCCCCCTTGATGCATTCCCGTTTAATGTGAAAAAAATGGGCGTGTCCGGCTCTCTGTTTGACCTGGACAAGCTTATTGATATCTCCAAGAATGTGGTATCCCGCTTGACAGCGGAGGAAGCCTATGACCTGCTGGCGGCCTGGGCCCAGCGGTATGACACCGAGTTTGCCGCCCTGCTGACCCGGGATCCCGCCTATTCCAAGGCCATTTTGGCCATTGGCCGGGGTGGGAAAAAGCCCCGCAAGGACATCGCTGTCTGGGGCGAAGCCAAGGCGTATATGGATTTCTTTTTCGACGAGCTTTTCCAGCCTGAATATGCGTGGCCGGAAAACGCCACAGGCGCGGCGGCAAAGCAGATTCTGGAAGCCTATGCCGGCGACTTTGCCCTGCCGGAGGACAGCGGAGCCTGGTTCGACGGCGTGAAGGCCCTGGCCGCCTCTCTGGGCTATGCAGCGGATATGAAGCTGTACAAGCAGAATCCCACAGAGTACCCCGGTAACGTGGGCGATGTGAGCATGGTGCTCCGGGTCGCAGTGACAGGCCGGCAAAACTCCCCCGACCTCTTCGAGGTGATGAAGCTGCTGGGGGCGGACAGGGTGAAAGCCCGGTTTAACAGGGCCATTGCCTCCCTATAATAAAAGGAACGACAAGTGAAAAGGATGGTATTCCAATGAGTGAAGAACTCTCCAATTTTATATATGACATTGTGGACGCCGATTTGGCGGCGGGCTTTGACCGGGAAATTCACACCCGGTTCCCCCCCGAGCCCAACGGCTACCTCCACATCGGCAGCGCCAAGGCTATCTGGGTCAACCACAGCACCGCCCACAAATACGGCGGCCGCTTCAACCTGCGCTTTGACGACACCAACCCTGTCCGGGAGGACGACGAGTACGTCCGCGCCATCGAGGAGGACATTCGCTGGCTGGGCTGTGACCCCGACGGCGGCGTGTTCTACGGCTCCGACTACTTCGACCAGTGCTTTGACTACGCCGTGAAGCTCATCAAGGACGGCAAGGCCTACGTGTGTGACCTTTCGCCCGATGAAATGCGGGAATACCGGGGTACCCTGACGGAGCCGGGCAAGGACAGCCCCTACCGGAACCGCTCGGTGGAGGAAAACCTGGATTTGTTTATGCGGATGAGGGATGGGGAATTCCCCGACGGCACCCGTACCCTGCGGGCCAAAATCGATATGGCGTCGCCCAATATGAACATGCGGGATCCCGCCATTTACCGCATTCTCCATGCCAATCATCACCGGCAGGGGGACAAGTGGTGCGTGTATCCCCTGTACGACTATGCCCATCCCATTCAGGACGCCATCGAGGGGATCACCCACTCCCTCTGCTCCATTGAATTTGAAAATCACCGCCCCCTGTACGACTGGGTGGTGGACAACATCGGCTTTGAGCACAAGCCTCACCAGTATGAATTTGCTCGGCTCAACATCACCCACACGGTGATGTCCAAGCGGTATTTGCGGGAGCTGGTGGAATCGAAAAGCGTGGACGGCTGGGATGACCCCCGGATGCCCACCCTGTGCGCCCTGCGTCGCCGGGGCTACACCCCCACCTCCATCATCGAGTTTGTGAAGCGGGCCGGTGTCGCCAAAACCTACAGCATCGTCGACATCCGCCTGCTGGAATACTGCATCCGGGAGGAACTGAACCGGGATGCCCTGCGCCGTATGGCGGTGACAGAGCCTCTCAAGGTGGTTATCACCAATTACCCCGAGGATAAGACGGAGCATTTCCCCATTGCCAATAACCCGGTTAATCCGGAGACAGGCAGCCGGGATGTGCCCTTTACCCGGGAACTCTACATCGAGCAGTCCGACTTTACCGAGACGCCGCCGCCCAAGTACCAGCGCCTGAAGCCCGGCGGAGAGGTGCGCCTGATGGGTGCCTATATCATCCGCTGCGACGAGGTCGTCAAGGATGCCGACGGAACCGTGACGGAGCTGCGCTGCACCTGTGACCTGGAAACCCGCAACGGCAACCCGGTGGATGGCCGCAAGGTGCGGGGCACCGTGCACTGGGTCAGCGCCGTCCACGCCGTAGACGGCAAGGCCATGCTGTACGATCACCTGTTCTCGCTGGAGGATGTAAACAGCGTGCCCGAGGGCACCAATTACCTCGATTATCTGAATCCGGATTCCCTAAAGGCGTTGGAGGGCTGCAAGCTAGAGGCCTCCCTGGCCGACGCAAAGCCGGGAGAGCGGTTCCAGTTTGTGCGCATGGGCTATTTCTGCAAGGACATTCACCACACAGACACCTTTAACCGGATTGTGACATTGAAGGACAGCTTTAAAATATAAGCAAAAGCGGCGTTCCCGGCATGCGGCGTTCCCCGGTGGGGGAGGTCGCAGGCTGTGGAACGCCGTGTTTGTATTGGTGTTTTGGGTTTTCCTTTTGGGAGGGGATTTGTTTGCAGG
>JAJDGX010000204.1 GCA_030265885.1 Ruminococcaceae bacterium OttesenSCG-928-L11
GGGCAGCTTCATCGGCCTGATGGACATTGAATGCGCCAAGGCCGCCGCAAGGGATCGGATTGCCCTGACCGAAGATTTCCTCTCCCACATCCACCGGGAAATGGAGGGTATCCTGTAAGACAGCGCCCCATATTTCCGCTGCCTCCCTGGGAAAATATAGGGGCTGTGTTGGCCATACCGGGCCGGACGCCCATAGAAGCGGAGCCGTTGGATCTGGTGTCAAGCCGGTTAAATAAGGACGGGATTTCATTCAAATTTCGTCCTTTTCTTTCATACCTGCATCCTCTATACTGAAAGAGAATATGGCTGTACCGCCAAAAAGTAAAAAGTGAGGGTAGATTATGACAATCACGCGCATGAAGGCAAATCATCTGGTCAATCCCATGGGGTACCGGCTGGAGCCGGTCACACTGTCCTGGGTGGTGGAGGACACCACCGGCAAACGCCAGGATAAGGCACGAGTGGAAATCGCCACAGTCCCCGACTTCTCCCGGACTGTGTTTGACAGCGGGGAGTCCGCCGCCATTTCCTCCATCGGCTATTGCCCGGCCTTCACCCCGGAGCCCCGCACCCGATATTATTGGCGGGTACAGGTCTGGGCCGACAACGGGGACACCGCCGTCAGCGCCCCGGCGTGGTTCGAAACCGGCCTGATGGGCCAGGATTGGCAGGCCGCCTGGATCCAGTCCCCCTTTGACAAGGACACCCACCCTCTTTTCCACAAGGAATTCCCCATCGGTGGAAAAATCGCCGAGGCCCGGGTTTACATCTGCGGCCTTGGCCTGTACGAGCTGGAAATCAACGGCCGCGTCATCGGCGACGACATTCTGGCCCCCTTCTACAACGACTACGACACCTGGCTGCAATACCAGACCTACGACATCACCGACGCCCTGCAAACCGGCGACAACGCCGTCGGCGTAATGCTGGGCAACGGCTGGTACAAGGGGCGGTTCGGCTTCGGCGACGGCTCCCGGGAGATTTACGGCGACACCTTCCGGCTGCTGTGCACCCTGCGCATCACCCTGGAGGACGGCAGCGAGCTCTGCATTGGCACCGACAACAGCTGGCTCTGCCACCCCTCCCCCGTTGAGCTGAGCGACATTTACGACGGCGAGATATGGGACGCCCGAAAAGCCCTGTCCGGCTGGTCTCTGCCCGGGCTGTCCCCTGCCGGATTTGTACCCGCTGTGGAGGGCGACGCCCCCGCCGGTAAGCTGACCGAGCGGCTCAGCCCGCCTGTGGCCGTCATCGAAACACTGCCGGTGAAGGAGGTCATCCATACCCCCGCCGGAGAAACCGTGCTGGATTTCGGCCAGGAACTGACCGGCTGGGTGGAGCTGGACTGCCATCTGCCGGAGGGGCAATCCATCCGGCTGCAGCACGGGGAGATTTTGCAGCAGGGCAATTTCTACACCGAAAATCTGCGCAGCGCCAAGCAGGCTTACACCTACATCTCCGACGGCAAGGCCGCCCATGTCCGCCCTCACTTCACCTTTTACGGCTTCCGCTATGTGAAGGTGGAAAGCCCCGAGAGCGTCGACCCCTCCGCCTTTGTGGCCTGTGTCATCCACAGCCAGCTGGAGGCTACCGGCCGGCTGGAAACCTCCAACCCCAAGGTCAACCGGCTGGTGGAAAACGCCCGCTGGGGCCAAAAGGGCAATTTCCTGGATGTCCCCACCGACTGCCCCCAGCGGGATGAGCGGATGGGCTGGACCGGCGACGCCCAAATCTTTGCCGCCACCGCCAGCTTTTTTATGGAAACCCCTGCCTTTTACGACAAGTACCTGCAGGATATGTGGATGGAGCAGCAAAAGCACGGCGGCGCCGTCCCCCATGTCATCCCCGACGTCATATCCCGCATTGGGGAAAAGCAAGCCCGGGAAAACAAGGCGGAGGAGCATATTTTCGGCGCGCCCTGGGGCTCCTGCGCGTGGGGGGATGCCGCCGCGGTCATCCCCTGGACGCTGTACCGCTTCTACGGCGACACCGCCATGCTAAGCCGCCATTACCCCGCCATGAAGGCCTGGGTGGATTTCATCAAAACGGTGGATGACACCGAATGCGGCGGCTCCCGCCTGTGGAAGCACGGCTTCCACTTCGCCGACTGGCTGGCCCTGGACAACCCGGATCCCGACTCCCCCATGGGCGGCACCGACCCGTATTTCATCGCCTCCGCCTACTATTGCCTGTCCAGCACCTATACCGCCAAAGCGGCGCAGGCGCTGGGCAAGACAGAGGACGCCGCCTTCTACGGCAAGCTGGCCGAGGAAGTCAGGGCCGCAATCCAGCGGGAATACTTCACCGGGGACGGCCTTGCCATCGATACTCAAACCGCCCTGGTGGTGGCGCTGCACTTCGACCTTGCGCCGGAGCAGCTTCGTCCCCGGCTGGCACAGGCGCTGAAAGCCAAGCTGGAGGCCAGCGACGTACATCTGACCACCGGCTTTGTAGGCACGCCTTATCTGTGCCCGGCTCTCTGCGAAAACGGGCTGGAGGATCTCGCCTACACCCTGCTCCTCAACGAGGATTACCCCAGCTGGCTGTACGAAGTCAACATGGGCGCCACCACCATCTGGGAGCGGTGGAATTCCGTGCTGGAGGACGGCAGCATCAGCAGTACCGGCATGAACAGCCTGAACCACTACGCCTACGGCTCCATTGCCGAGTGGATGTTCCGCTACATGTGCGGCCTCAACCCCGACGACTCGGCCCCTGGCTTCCAAAAGGCCATTCTCCGCCCCTGCTTTGACGATCGCTTTGACTACGCCACCGCCGAGTACGATTCCGTTTCCGGCACATACCGCTGCGGATGGAAGCGGGTGGATGGCTGCATTGAGCTGTCCGTTGACATCCCCTTTAACTGCACGGCGGAGCTGATGCTCACACAGCCCTGCCGCGCCGTCGAGGTCGACGGTGAAACCCGGGAAACCTCGCCCCTGTTCCTCGATGCGGGCCGCCACACCGTCCGCATCCGCTAGCCAAAAAGCACCTCCGGTTCGCCAAAGCAATCAGTTGACTTTGAATTTGAAGTAATATATAATATTTCCATGTGTTGTGGCCGGATGCGTTATCGGGTTGTCGAGGCATCCGGCCGCAAGACCGTTTTGCCGCCATGGTGGAACTGGCAGACACATGGGACTTAAAATCCCCCGGAGTAACATCCGTACCGGTTCAAGTCCGGTTGGCGGCACTAAGGCGCCCGACATATTCCGATTGATTTCGAGATATGTCGGGCGGTTTGCTTTTGGTTCGGCGGCATAACAATACACGATTTGACATTTTAGGCTGTTTACATGATAGTGAGTTCATTTGCTATAAGCATTTGTAGTTGATGCCATTTGCTTTAAAAATAAAAGGCAGGCGAAAAGGCGGGGTAAATACATGATAATAGCAGAGACAGAGCGTTTGGTAATTCGAGCATTTTCAATCGATGATGCCAATTTGTTATATCAGTATAGTAACGAGGAAAGCGCAAAGGTAGAATTGCCTGATGAGGTTCTTGAAGATCGGGATCATGCTATAACAATGATTCAAATGTATAACGAGAACTATCCATCCAACTATCCTTTGGTATATGCCATTGCATTGA
>JAJDGX010000201.1 GCA_030265885.1 Ruminococcaceae bacterium OttesenSCG-928-L11
CCATAGACAACCCACCCATTCTATGTTATTCTTTTGGTAATATCTGTATTTGGAGGATGAAGGTATGCCAAAGAACACGCCGGGTTTCCGCATCGTTTCCCTGTTCCTGACGATTTGTCTTGTCGTCGCCGCATTTCCCCTTTCCGCCTTTGCCGATGAGGGGGCGGATGAACGCGAGGATTTGTCGTCCCTTGGCTATAGTGTGTCTGCGGCGTCAGCCAGGGCCGGCACCACACCGGGTGTGCTGGGCCTCTCCTTTGCCGTGACGGACGCTGTCGCCTCGCCGGACGGAGCCGTGCTATACCTCTCCTCCAAGGGCGCCAAAACTGTATACCGCGTCGACACCTCGGATTATTCCATGCAAAGCCTCTCCTTTGATTTGGCGCCGGAGTCCCTGGCGGTTTCCGGGGACAAGCTGTATGTCGCCCTGTGTGAGGGGCAGCACAGCTCCTATTGGTGGGACGAGGATCACCGGGGTGCATTTGCCATCGTAGACGGCACCAGCTTCACTGTGGACGCCATTCACACTGTGCAAACCGACCCGGGGGACATTGTCGTCACCGATGATGGCTACATCTGCATCGCCTCCGGATCCGGTCAGTGGACTGATTTCACCGTATTCGGCCAGGACGGCTCCCGCATCGGTGCCAAGAATATCCGGCAAGGCTCCCGGCTTGTATACAACGCGCCCCTTGATAAGGTGTACGCGGTGATCATCGACTCTTCGCCCCGGGATATCTCCACCTATATCCTGCAGGCGGACGGCACCGTGGCCGAATCCTATGACTCCCCCTATCACGGCGATTACTCCATCGGTACAACCCTGCGGGTAGCGCCGGACGGCGAGACGCTCTTTACCAGTGCAGGCTCCCTGTTCCGCTGCAACAGCGCGAAGGATCAGGACATGCTCTTTCAGGCCAGCCTCAGCAAAGCCTGGGTTGACCTTGCCTTCAGCGAGGACGGCACGCGCTTTTACACCGCCCTCGACGACAAGCGCATTTACTCCTACGATTATGCCACCCTGGATGGAATCGCCACCTACACGGCGAAGGGATATCCCCAGTATCTGTTTGCCCAGGGCAGCACACTCCTGTCCATCTCCAAGCAAACGGCCGACGGAAGCATCTATTTCCTGGAGATCGTCGACCTGAACGCACCCAAAACCCTTGTCGAGATTGAAAAAAACAGTTATTCTCTGCAGGAGAATGCCGGATCCATCGGGCTGCATGTGAATAATCTGGACAAAACCATATTTGTCGATACCACCGCCTATGTGCTGGACAGCAAATCCAATGCGGTGCACTGCATCGATGCCGATGCCCTGCAGGAGCATGAAATGGTATTCCCCGACACCCCCACCTCCCTGTTTGAGGCGGACGGCCGGCTGTTTGTCGGCTTTGGCAAAAACGGCTATGTCCTGGTTGTAGACCCCGCCACCCAGGATGTAGAGGACAAGCTGCTCACCGGCTGCACCTTCACCGATGCCGCCGTGGGCAAGGACGGATACCTCTATGTCAAGAGTAGGGACGGCATGATCAGCCTGTCCCTGACAACCGGCCAACAGGTGTCGTCCCGTCACATTTTTACCCGCAACGGCAATTTGGTGCCTCACCCCACCTACAACATGTTCTATTACGCCGATATTGGGGTCAGCCCCTCGGATGTCAACGCCATCGCGTACAATAACGGCATCATCACCAACTCCTATGACTCCCCCTATCACGGCGACTATTCCATCGGCTCCCGGATTCGCATCTCCCCCGATGGGGCGGATATCTTCGCCAGCAGCGGATCCGTATTCCGCAGCAGCCAGGTGCAGTCGGAGGACATGCGCTACAAAAACAAGTTCCACTCCTTCTCCGACCTGACCTTCCATTCGAACGGCAGCCGCATCTACACCACCCGGGGCAGCGCCTATCTGCTGGTTTACTACGCAGCCTCCTACGAGCAGCTGGGCTTTGTCGGCGCCCGGCACGCCGTCCGGGAGATCTCCTACTGCGACGGGTCTGTTCTGGCCCTGACCGGCTCGGCCAATCGGTATTATTACGAGCGGATCGACCCCTCTCATCCCTCCCCCATGTCCGACTTCTATCTCACCATCCCGGACACTGCCTTCAAGGCCGCGCTGACCGCCCGGTATGACACGGACAGGGACGGCGAAATCAGCCGGGACGAGGCGAGCGCCGTCACCCGACTGACACTGGCAAGCTGCAATATCTCCAGTCTGGCGGGCATCGAGCACTTTACTGAATTGACCTATCTGGACTGCAGCGGCAACAATCTGACCACCCTGGATGTGTCGGCCAACATTGCTCTGGAGACGCTCCATTGCCAGGACAATCTGCTGACCACCCTGGTTTTGCCCCAGAGCGCGGCGCTGTCCGAGCTTTTGTGCGATCACAATGCCCTGTCGTCCCTTGACCTGAAATACAACCCGGGGCTGACGGCTCTGTCCTGCTACGGCAATGCCCTGACTCAGCTGGATCTCTCCCGGAATGCCGCTCTGGAAACCCTGTACTGCGGCGGCAATCATTTGACGGTTCTGTCGGTTGCCGACAACCCGGCCCTGTCTACCCTTTCCTGTAAGGAAAACGCCCTGACCGGATTGGATCTGTCTCACAATCCCAATCTGCTGGTACTGGATTGCGACGGAAACCAGCTGCGAGGGCTGGATTTGTCCGCCAACACCCAGCTAACAGAACTGTACTGCAACGAAAATCGCCTGGAGAGCCTGAACCTGACAGCCAACTCTCAGCTGCGCATTCTCTCCTGCTACGACAATCAGCTTACCGCTCTGAACCTTTCCGGCAACACCGGACTGGAAAGGCTTTACTGCGGGAAAAACAAGCTGACCGGCCTCAATCTCTCCCACAACCCGCGGCTGTACTATTTGTCCTGTGTTTACAATGACATGACATCCACATCGGGCATTACCGGTCTGTCCGCCAATCAGCTGAGCCAATTCTACTTCTCCCCCCAAAACGGCTCATCTGCCAATAACTCCAGCACCAGTTCCTCCAGCAAGTCCTCCGGTGGCGGAGGAGGAGGGGGCGGCGGTGGTGGCGGGGGCGCCATGCCCGCCGCCAACGCACCCAAAGCTGTAACTGCGGCAGACGCTACAAAGGCGGTGACGGCAGCCCTTCAAAAGCGGGGCGACAAAGCCACGGCGGTGGCCTCCCTGCGCAATGCCGGCTCCATTCCTCTGGAGACCCTGCAGGGCATGGTCAAGGCGGCCGGCACCGTTCCCCTCACCGTCAACGCCGACAGCATGGCCGAGGATAACAAGACCCTGGGAGTGCGCATCAGCTTCCAGCCGGCCAATGCGACCAAGTCCATTTGGGCCTCCGCATCCACGACCTCCGCAACGGCTCGCGCCCGCAAGAACTACTTTGAAAAATATTACAAAAACCAGATGTACATCATCAACTGCGACCAGAGCGGCGACTTTGGCATGACCGTCAACGTGGCCATCAAGCTGGATTTGGCCGGTGCAGATGTCAAGACCCTGACCTTCTACTCCTACAACCGCACGTCCAACTCCTACAAGGTGATTCCCAACCCCAACCCCAGGCTGGATGCCAACGGCTATCTGCATTTCTCCACCGAACTGGCCGGAGACATTGTGATTTCCGTGGGGAAATTGACTAAGAAATAGCCGGAGTCCCAGATATAGTTCATCCGCAGGCGCCTGTCCCCGATT
>JAJDGX010000206.1 GCA_030265885.1 Ruminococcaceae bacterium OttesenSCG-928-L11
CATCCCTCACCCCTCCTTGTGTTCCATATATATCGGCAGGGACAGCCGGATTCCCAGTCCGCCCTCCTCCGGCAGTTCGGCAGTGATGGAGCCGCCCATCCGCTCCACAATGCGCCGGGTAATGGCAAGCCCCAGTCCGCTGCCCTTGTTGGGGTTCTGGCGGGAGGGGTCGCTGCGGTAAAATACATCAAACAGGGTGGAAAGGCTTTCGGGAGGCACCCCGGGCCCGTCGTCGACAATGCAAAGATCCACCCGATCCGGATGGGCCTCGCAGTCAATCCGGACGGAGCCCTCCGGCTTATCCTTGTACAGGGCGCTGTTTTCCAGCACATTCAGCACAGCGCTTCGCAGCTGGACAGGGTCAGTCTCCACAACCAGCGTGTCGGGCACGTCCCCCAGCGTGATGCACAGGCCCTTGCCGGCGTAATTGTCCCTTTCTGCCTGAATGAGCTGCCGCAATTCGGCAGCGATGTCCAGCCGCTCCAGATGAAAGGGGTACTCATCCATTTCCAGCTTGGAGAACAGGAACAGCTTATCCACCAGCTGGTCGATGTCCTCGGCCTTCTGCCGGATGGTGTGGAGGTACCGGCGCTGGGTGGGCACATCGTCGGCGACGCCGTCCAGCAGCCCCTCCACATAGGCTTTGATGGAGGTGAGGGGCGTGCGCAGGTCATGGGAAATACCGGCCAGCAGTTCCCGGCGGCTGTGCTCGTCCCGCTGCTGGTGGTCGATGATTTGCTGCAGATAGTCCGCCATCTCGTTAAAATCCTGGCAGACAGAGAGAAACTCGTCCCGGCGGGTATACGGGATGCGATACCCCAAATTGCCGTCCCGCAGCTGGTGCACACCGTCGATGAGAATGCCCAGGGGAACGGTGATGCTCCGCGTCAGCAGATGGGTGAGCAGGCGGTTGGTGCCGAGCACCGACGCCAGCAGCAGACCAAAAATCAGCAGAAGCTGCATCGGCCGGGGGCCGCCGAACCAGCTGCCGGTTCCCAGCCGGTATTGGTTGTCAATGAGCAGGATTCGGTACTCGTCCACCTGTTCAATCATGATGCGCAGATTGTTGATGGACACATTGCCGGTGATGCCCTCCTCCAGCACGGCGGGAAGCAGGGCCTGCTGCTCCTCCAGCAGCGCCGCCGCCTGGGGAGGATGCAGCACCACGCCATCGCGGACAACAGCCATGAGCACCTGTTTGGATTCGTACTGGTCGTTGAAGCTGTTCAGACTGTCCAGCAGGGCGTCCACATCCCTGTCGCTCCAAAAATGGGAGATCATGCGAAACGCCTGGGGAAAGGTCTGCTCCGCCGGCTCCTCGCTGCGGCCGGTAAAGACAAACAATATGGTGTAGGATACCAGGGCGCAGACCACAATGGGGATAGCCAGCATCAACAGATTGGACAAAAACAGCCGCTTCCGGATACTCATTTTCTCTTCCCCCTTCTGTCTGGCCCTGCACTTTCCCACCGGCGGCGCAAACGTCACCCCGCCACAAACCGAAGGGAAGCGCCCTCCATCAGGCCAAAATGTACACGCCGCCCGCATCCGTGGCAAAGTGGATACAGCCGTTGGCATCCACCCGCAGAGCGGCTTCCACCGGTGTCATCCCCCCGGTTGCCGGGTCATAGACCCACAGGGCGAGACTGCCGGTGTCCGGCTTGCTCCCATCCACCTTGGCGGCGCAAATGTCACCCCGCCAAAAACCGAAGAGAAGCGCTCTCCATCAGGCCAAAATGTACACGCCGCCCACATCTGTGGCAAAGTGGACATAGCTGTTGGCATCCACTCGCAGAGCAGCTTCCACCGGTGTCATCCCCCCGGTTGCCGGGTCATAGGCCCACAGGGTGAGACTGCCGGTGTCCGGCTTGCTCTCGTCCACCTTGGCGGCGATTTCTACCATCATACCATAGGAGCCGCTTTGTTCGCAATGGACAATGGCGGCGTCCCCATAGCCGCTGGCCTGCAGCGTCTGGCGCAGGGTGTTGATATAGGCTGATTGAGTGGTCACCCCCAGGCGAATGTCCCCCTCACTGTCGCCGTACAGGGCGGGATTGACCGTAAGGCGCCCCTGAATCCCGCCCTGGGCAAACAGAGTGTCAAAGCGCAGTTCCACGGTGCCATTGGCCTCGCGGGCTGCGTAATCCGCCGCCCGCAGAGCCGCCGCCGACACCTTGCTCTTGCCCTGATAGGTCACCTTGGCGGGGGAGTTCGCCGCCGTCTGCAGAGCGCGCTCCACATCGGCGCGCAGGGTTGCCGCGTGGAGCCGCTCGCCTCCGCTCAAGGCGGCGGTGGACGAGGCGTCCTCCTCCCCGTCGGTGGCCAAACCGGCCACAGCAGCGGCGGGAACGGTGACAACGCAGGTCGCCCTCCGCTTGCCGTCGGCGCTGGTGGCGGTGACAGTGGCGGTGCCCGGGCTGACGCCGGTGAGGATGCCGTCCCCGTCCACCGCGACGATTTCATCGTCGGAGATATCCCAGTACACCTCCTGATCCTCGGCGGTGGCCGGCAGCACATAGGCGGTCAGGGTGCGGGTTTGGCCCACCCGAACCGTGGCGGTGTCGGTGCTTATCTCCACCGATCGAACGGTCTTGGTACGGTCGGTGGCCGCCGACGCCTGAAGCCCGACGGGGACGGTCAATACCAGTACAGCCGACACAACGCCGGCCCAAATATGTCGCATAATCGCATAGCCTCCTTGTGAAATCGCAACCCCAATCTTTGTTTGGAAAGCAGACAATATTCTGCAAAGATTGGGATCAGCCTCCCCTGCTGCCGTTGCGCCATTCCATGTGCGCTGGAATATGGCAACAGACTCGGGGGAAGGTTTATTGTGGGCCCAGTATAATACCGGCGACTAAACTTGAAGCGAACTACATCTAAACTGGAGATAAAATATTCCACAGAAAAAAACGAACACCCCCGTCTGCGACGATCAGACAGGGGTGCGGTGGCTGAAACGGACAGGAGACCGTGCGCCTCCCATAGGTTGTGTGATAAATCATTCACAATCTGCAAACAGGGGGTAAAACGAGCCAAAACGGAACAAAATCCGCGCAAAACCGCTGCAAATGTACATCACAAGCAGCCACTGTGCAGGGCGGCCGTTTGCCCCCGCCATTTCAACAGCAAAACAGGCTTTCGGTGCGGATTTACAGGGCGGCGATGTAGCCCTCCAGCTTCTCCTTGGCCATGAGGATGTCCTTGGTCTGCTGTTCGCCGGAAATCTCCCGCTCGATGGTGAGACTGCCTGTATAGCCATAGGCGTGCAGCCCCTTCACCAGCTGGGGGAAGTTGGCTTTGCCCTCGCCCAAGGCCACCTCGTCGCCTAGGCTGCGGCCATTGGTGGGGTATACGCCGTCCTTGGCGTGAACACCGCGCACATACTTGCCGATGACATCCAGGGCATCCACGGGATTGGCCTTGCCGTACATAATCAGGTTGGCGGGATCCAGGTTGATAAACACGTTGCCGGTGCCGATGTCCTCGATGACCCGCAGCAGGGTAACGGGGGTTTCCTGGCCGGTTTCCAGCAGGAAGTTCTGGCCGTTCTTTTTGAGGTGCTCGGCTACGGTGCGCAGAGA
>JAJDGX010000202.1 GCA_030265885.1 Ruminococcaceae bacterium OttesenSCG-928-L11
TCGGTGCCTCCACAGGCGGCACCGAGGCTATCCTCGCCGTGCTGCGGGATTTGCCCGCCAATATGCCGGGCATTGTCATGGTGCAGCACATGCCGCCCGTCTTTACCAAGATGTACGCCGAGCGCCTCAACGGGCTGTGCAAGGTACGGGTGCGGGAAGCACAGGACGGGGACAGAGTGGAACCCGGTCTGGCCCTGCTGGCCGCCGGAGACAAGCAAATGAAGCTGGCCAGCGACGCCAACGGCTATTATGTCCGCTGCGGCGGCACCGATAAGGTCAGCGGCCACTGTCCCTCCGTCGATTTCCTGTTCGATTCTGTGGCAAAAACTGCCGCCGCCAATGCCATCGGCATCATCCTCACCGGCATGGGCGCAGACGGTGCCAAGGGCATGCTGGCCATGAAAAACGCCGGCGCCTACACCATCGGCCAGGATAAGGACTCCTGTGTCGTTTACGGCATGCCCATGGTCGCCTACAATCTGGGCGGCGTAAAGGAGCAGCTCCCGCTGAACATGATAAGCACCGCCCTGGTCAGACGTCTGACCGGCGTAAAATAGCTCGTCCCAACGATGCTCTTTCCACTTTATTCTTGATTCGTACAACCAATCTCTCCTTTTGTATGCTATACTGAATCAAACATCTGGATGAAAGGGGTTTTTCGCGTGAGTAAAGTGTTCTATAAATGTGATATCTGCGGAAATTTTGCCGGGATGATTCACAGCAGCGGTGTCGCAATGGTTTGCTGCGGTCAGCCGATGACAAAGGTGGAGGCCGGCACCACCGACGCCGCCCAGGAAAAGCATGTTCCTGCCTGCACGCTGGAGGGCCGTACCCTGCGGGTGCAGGTCAGCGATGTCCTTCATCCCATGACACCGGAGCACTACATTCAATGGATTATGGTCACCCAAAACGGAAAAACCCAGCGTGTCGAGCTCACTCCCGACAGCGAGCCCAAGGCCGAGTTCACGCTGGATTCCGACGCTCCCTTCACTGTATACGAATACTGCAATCTGCACGGCTTGTGGAAGAAATAGAGCAAAAGGCGCACCGGAATCCCGGTGCGCCTTAAACTGTCAAAAAACAAGGCCCTGTATCATAAATCGAAACGGCGATCTGGCGGCGTTTTTTGCGCCTCGGCTTGCATCAAAAAAACGGGAGCATCTCACTCCCGTTTTCGCATTGCCTTACAGCTTCCCCTGGCTGGCCGCCTTGAGATACGCGTCGATGAAGCCGTCCAGCTCTCCGTCCATAACCGCGTTGATGTTGCCAACCTCGAAGTTGGTGCGGTGATCCTTAACCATAGTGTACGGCATAAACACATAGGAACGAATCTGGGAGCCCCAGCCAATCTCCTTGTGCTCCCCCTTGATGTCCTCAATCCGCTCCAGATGCTCCCGCTCTTTGATCTCCACCAGCTTGGATTTCAGCATCTTCATGGCAACCTCACGGTTTTGCCGCTGGCTGCGCTCGTTCTGGCAGGCCACCACAATTCCGGTGGGCAGGTGGGTAATGCGGATGGCGGATTCGGTCTTATTGACATGCTGCCCCCCCGCCCCGGAGGAGCGATACGTGTCGACCCGCAAATCCTTTTCATCGATTTCAATCTCAATGTCCTCATTGATTTCCGGCATCACCTCCAGGGACGCAAAAGAGGTGTGGCGCCTGCCGGAGGAGTCAAAGGGCGAAACGCGCACCAACCGGTGCACCCCTGCCTCCGGGCGCAGATAACCGTATACATTGGTGCCCTCAATCAAAATAGACGCCGACTTGATGCCCGCTTCCTCGCCGTCCAGATAATCCAGCACCTTATATTTATAGGAGTGGCGCTCCGCCCATCGGGTGTACATGCGATACAGCATCTGCACCCAGTCCTGGGCCTCGGTGCCGCCCGCCCCCGCGTGAAAGGTCAAAATGGCGTTGTTGGCATCGTATTCCCCGGTGAGAAGAGTCGCCAGCCTCTGGGTAGAGATGCGGCTCTCAATTTCAGTCACACCGGCAACCACCTCATCGTAAACCGATTCGTCGCCCATTTCCTCCGCTATATCAATCAGATCGCCAATTTCCGTCATCAGCCCGGCCAGCTGCTCAAAGGTTTCCACCTTATCCTTCAGCTTCTTGGATTCCTGCAGCACAGCCTGATTGTTCTGGGTGTCATTCCAAAAATCCGGATCGGCGATTTGCTTCTCCAGTTCCCCGATGGTATCCCGCAGACTCTCTATTCCCATAGCCTCTTCCAGGCTTTTCAGTTCCGGCTTCAACTCATTTAGCTTCAGGCGTTGTTCCTCAAATTGCAGCATTCCGGCTGTCCTCCCATATATGCAGTTACCCACTGGCAAACCGGAATTTCGCTTTGTCCGGCTTGCCAGGAGCATTTGCGATTCCACATGTGCACCATCCTTTGGAGCCCGTTCCTTCCCCTTCTCACGCGGAAAGAACGGCTGAATAACATTATAAGGAAGTTCCCGCCAAAAGTAAAGAAAAACATGCCGAGGGCAGCTTCTTAAAATGATCATAACAAAAAATTTACAATTTGTGCATAGTCTTGTAGCCTGTGCGGGAAATTTTAACGATATAATTGAATAATGAAGCTATCGTTTGCAGCGATTCTCCGTTGCAACTGCACTCCATCAACGCTGCCATATCAAGAACCCGGAGGAACTTATGACTTATACTGGTGTACGGTGCCCGGTTTGCAATAAAAAATTCACCCAGTCGGATGACATCGTCGTTTGCCCCACCTGCGGCGCCCCCCATCACAGGGAGTGTTACGCCCAAAAAAATGAATGCGCTTTTGTCGGCGAGCATATAAATGGTAATATCTGGAGGCCGATTCCCGAAAAGGGCGTCTCTCCCTCCGACGAAATTCGCCTCTGCGCCGTCTGCGGCACCCGCGTCCCCGAGGACGGCCTGTTCTGCCAGGTCTGCGGCCACAATCTCCACGCCGCGCAGGCCGAGGCCCAGCCCAGAAATCCCAATCAGCGGCCACCGGAGGAAGCCCAGCAGTTTGGCGGCTGGACTCTGCCGGGCATGGAAATGATGTCCGACCCGCTTTACGCCACATATGGCGGTGTAAAGCCCGAAGAGACCATCGACGGCGTGCCGGTGCGGGATTTGGCCAAATACATCGGTCCCTCCTCCGCCTATTACCTGCCCCGGTTTCAGCATATGGATAAGTCGGGAAAAACCATTTCCGTCAATTTTTCCGCGCTGTTTTTCAATTTTTTCTATTACTTTTACCGCAAGATGTATCTGCTGGGCTTTGTCATGCTGGCTGTCTATGCCCTTAGCCTGGTTCCCTCCTTTATCTCCAGCTGGGAATCGATGCCCTATACCCTTCAGTATCTGGAGGAAATGGGCGTTCACTTCCAGTTTGAGCAGGCAGGCATTCACTTCCCCTCTGTGGATCAGGTGGATGTCGCCAAGGTGGAGCACTATCTCAATTTGGGCACTGTGACCCAGTTCATCTCCTTTTTGATCAATCTGTGCCTGTCTCTGTGCTCCAACCGCATATATCTCGAAAAATGTGTCAAAGATACTCGCAGACTCTCAGAGTCCTACGCACCTCCCAATGCCGAGGACACCGCCGCCATGGAGCGGTACGGCGCCATTCTCACCGCAAAGGGCGGCATCAATAAGGTCTCCATCCTCTTTGCCGTTATTGGAGTAATCGCGCTGCACTTTATT
>JAJDGX010000203.1 GCA_030265885.1 Ruminococcaceae bacterium OttesenSCG-928-L11
CTGTCCATTCTGGAGCGCCATGGGTTCCCGTGCCGCAATGTACTGCTGGAAATCACCGAAAGCACGGAGTTCACCTTTAACGAGGTGACGATTCCGGCGCTGAGCAAGCTGCGGGAGAAGGGAATCCAATTTGCACTGGATGATTTTGGCTCCGGCTACTCCGGCTTTTCCAACCTGAAAAATCTGCCGGTGGACATGCTGAAAACCGAACGGGAATTCATCGACAACATTGAGAACGACAGCTATCTGCAATACTTTTACTACATCATGGCGGAGACCGCCCACGCCAACGGTATGCAGCTGATTGCCGAAGGTGTCGAAACCTGCGAGCAGCTGCGCAGCGTGGTGAAAAACGGTGCGGATCTGATTCAGGGCTACCTGTTTGGGCGGCCTATGGACTATGCCTCCCTGCAAAAGCAGCTGGTCAATTTTGCCGAGCCCCTGCCGGAGTTTCAGGGCTGGCAAAGCAGCATGGCGGACTTTCAGCACTGGCTCAACGGCCACGAGGCGTACAAAATTACCCCGTCGCTGTTTCGGCTGCAAAGCAAGTGCATCCGGGTGATTTTAGATGAGCCGAATCTGGATGTGGCAGTCAACGCCATTCTGGAGATTGTGGGCACGTATTTCAAGGTAAACCGGGTGTATGTATTCCTCCGCGACGAGGGGACGATCTTCAGCAACCGGTACGAGTGGTGCGCCGACGGCATCGAAAGCCAGATTGCCCTCTTCCAGGGCATTGACGGCTCCCGGGACGGCTTTTACGATGTGCTGCTGGCCCACGAGGTTGTAATAGCCGGTCGGGCCGGTCAGCTTCCCGTCGGGCTGCAGGATCGGCTGCGGGAGGGCCAACAGCCGGAGGCCGTGCAGTCCATTGTGGTGACCCCCATGAAGCAAAAGGACGAAATCATCGGCTTTGTCGGCTTTGACGACGATGTGGACAGAGACTGGACACCGGAGGAGCTGCTGATTCTGCACAACCTCTGCCTGCTTTGCCTCATCATCCTGGCCCGGGGCAACGGCGAAGAGGGCTAGGGGGCGGCTTCTGTGCGGGCAGGTCATTGTCATTTACCTTCCCCGTTTCCCTTCACCAAAGCGCTGGTAATGCACCAGCTCCCGTTCCCGCAGGAACTTGATGACATCCTTGACGTCGGGGTCGTCGGCCAGGCGGAGGATGTTGTCGTATGTGGTGCGGGCCTTTTGCTCGGCAGCCATATCCTCGTGCAGATTGGTGATGATATCGCCCTTGGAGGCGATGGGGCTGACGCTAAAGGGGATGCCGCCGGCCGACACGGGATAAATCCCGGTGGTGTGATCTACAAAGTAACTGTCAAAGCCGGATTCCTTGATTTCGTCGATGCACAGGTTGCGAGTCAGCTGGTACACAATGGCGGCGATGATCTCCATGTGGCCCAATTCGTCCGTACCGGGATGTGGTAGATGCCGAAAAGACAACAAGTCCGGCCTGCACAGATACAGGCCGGACTTATTGTCTTTTGAATGAATCGAAAGGGTCCAAGTCGCCGCGCGCGGCGACATATTCCCCGTCCAACTTTGTTGGGCTTTGCCCCGGGGAGGTTCATTGAATCAGTCGAGCAAAAAGGCGCTTTGCGGATCATGGCGCAGCCGGTTTCGCTGCACCGAGGCGGGGCTGTGGTTGGCATAGCAGTAGACACAGCCGTTTGCGCAGGTGTTGTAGACGCCGATGTCCACGCTGGCGGCACAGCCGCAGTCCGGGCGTTGATTGCGGTCGGGCGCCGCCAAAATCGGATGCCCCGCAATCCGCTCCGCCAGGGCCTTGTCGATGCAGGCTGCCCGGGTCACCCCTTCTGCCGTCAAATCCACCGGCTCGCAGCAGGCATTGACCGCAAGACCGTGAGCGGCGGCGATGGCGGCGAGACGCCCGGCGGTTTCCCGCATTTCCGCTTCGGAGATGGGACGGATTTGATCGGTTTTCACCTTGGTGTACGAATCCACAAAGCTGATGGTGACGGTTTCAGTGTACTCCGCCACTTGATGGCAGAGCCGCGCAAACTCCCGGCAATGCCATGCAATATCCATGCTGTCGTTGAGGATAATGGGGTCATAGCGCCACCGCACCCGTTCCCGGCCAATTTGCCGGCTGAGCGCGCGGAAGGTCTCGGCCACATCGGCTTTGTCCCGCATGGCGCTCCAGCAGCCGGTCGTAGGGGGTCAGCGTAAACTGAAAGTAATACGGGTAACCCTGTTCGTCCAGCCGGTGCAGCCCCGGCAGCATGGGAGCGGGATCCTTTGTCCAAAACACCAGACAGTCCACATCCCGGGGCAGGAGAGACACCTCCCGGATCTGCCGGGGATTAAAGGGGTTCCGGGTTTTGACACTCCCCGCTGCCAGCCGGTTCAGGAACCACTGGCTGTAAAACGCCGGAATGTCTGTCCGGCGGGATGCGGAGACGATCACGGCGATTCCCCCCTTTTGAATGCAATGTCAGGGTTTTGCCGCCAGCAATTGCTCCAACGCCTGTGCAAAGGCCTTGTTTTGCTCCGGTCGGCGAGCTTTTTGGCCCCGCAGCCTTCCGCCGGCATCGCGGATTTGCCTGGCTGTGTGACGGGCCGCCAGCAGCCCATCGATGTTTTCCGCCGTATACAGCATGCCGTCCTGGCTGATGGGGCGGGCTCTCCGGGCCAGACACATGGCGGCAAGGCCGTAGTCCTGGGTCACCACAATGTCGCCGGGCCGCACCAGATTGACCAGCGCAAAATCCACGCTGTCCGCCCCCTTGGAGACCGTCACGGTGACGGCTCCCTCTTTCTCAAACACATGGGCGGTATCGCAGAGGAGGGTGCATTCCGTCCCGGTTTTCCGGCAGAGCCGCAGGGTTTCGTCCACCACCGGGCAGCCGTCCGCGTCAATCAATACCCGCGCCATTATGTGTTGGCCGGCTTGAAGCCGATTTTCAGGGTCTCGCCGTCCAGATACACCCCTTCGGACAGTGTAATGGGCAGCTTTTGGTCGGCGGTGAAGCCAATGGTCTCGCCGTCGCGAAGGGTCACATTCGACGAGAGAACATAGGCGGAGATGTTGAACAGAAAATCCCGCAATTCGCTGGGATTCGCCACAGTGTCCAGCACTTCGATTTCCGCCTTGCCAAAGCACTCCAAGCCATAGGTGTAGCCGTTCATCCACCCATTTTCCGACTGGCACAGCCCAAAGTAGACCCAGTTGAGATAGGGCAACTCACCGTCGTGCATAACAGCGGCGGCCTCCCGGTAAAACGCGGGCTGAAACACGGTGCCCGCCGTGTAAATGCCGATGGCGCCGTCGTCCCGCATGCAGGTCTCGCACAGCTTTACCAGCAGCTGGCCAGCCTGCAGATAGTCGTTGTCCCGGGGCAGCACAGCCACCACCAGATGAGCCACATGGCGCTTGGTCTCCTCCACCGCTTCCGGCCAGAGGTAGTTGGTGGCGGCATTGTGTTCCGCCTCCCCCTCCGGCACTGGCCCGGGCATCAGGGCCACAGTGGCCAGCATGCCGTCCACCTCAAAGACCAGGGTGTACTCGTCCGAGGCAATTTCCTCTTCCTCCATATCCTCGTCATACTCGTCGTCGGAGTCATCGTCAAAGCCGTCGAACTCCAGATCCTCGTCCTCGTCCTCCGATTCCTCCACAG
>JAJDGX010000205.1 GCA_030265885.1 Ruminococcaceae bacterium OttesenSCG-928-L11
TAATAATGCCGAAGCCGCCTGCTTTATTGCACGGCGACTTCTTTTTACAGATATTTTTTTCGTGTACACCTATTATACCAAATTCCCCCAACAAATCAAATGCGCACAAATTTTTTTCACCCATGCAATAAACCGTCCTCTCCCCGCATTGATAGAGTGAACCGGTCAAAAGGCCCGGAAGGGAGGACGCTCCCGCCCGGGCCAAAATGGAACAACGACTGAATCCAACCAACAGAAAGCGAGGACAAAAAATGAACAAGCAAGCAACACTGAAACAAGCGGGGACAACGATATTGATGCTGATACTGACAACAGCCATGCTGGTGGGATTGGCCATGCCCGCGGCCGCGGCCACCTACATCGGCCAGGCAAAGGCAAAGACCATCGCGCTGGAGAGCGCGGGCCTGCAGGCATCGGATGTGACAGTGGTGAAATCGGTTCGCTACGACAAGAAGCACACAGAGCAATACGGCATCATCTTCCTTACCTACACCACAAAATACTTCTATGAGATCGATGCCGTCAGCGGCGACATCCTGAGCCACTACACCAAAACCATCAACCGGAACTCCAACAAGCAAACCAACACCACCACTACTGACAAGGAAAGCTACATCGGCAGGGAAAAGGCCAAATCCATTGCCCTAATCCACGCCGGTGTGTCCGAATCCAATGTCCGCAAGTATGAATGCGACCTGGACAGAGACGACGGCCGCATGATTTACGAAATCGAGTTCAAAGCCGGGGGCATGGAGTACGAGTATGAAATCGACGCCCTCACCGGCGACATCCTCGACTGGGAATCCGAGCGGGATTAACGGTACAGCCAACCAATTACAGTGAAGAGGGACGGCCTTCAAACCGTCCCTCTTTCCTTTGCGTTATTGAATTTCCACCGGGCAAGTGTAAGCGCGCTTGCCCATCACCTCGACCGTCTCGCCCACAAGGGCGACCGTCTCCCGGAACAGGATGTCGTGGGCGCTGGTTCCCACCAGAACATCCAGCGCACCCGGCTCCACCACAAAGCGCATATCCTCGTTGTAATAGCCAAGCTGGGCGGTGTCCAGCCGGAAGGTGACGGTTTTCCGCTCCCCCTTGTCCAGCGAAACCCGGGCAAATCCGGCCAGCTGCATCACCGGGCGAATGACATGGGCATCCCGGAAGTGGGTGTACAGCTGCACCACCTCATCGCCTGCCCGATCCCCGGTGTTTTCCACGGTGCAGGACACAGTGACAACGCCGTCGGTGGCAACCTTCGTCTCTCCAACGGCACAGTCGCCGAAGGTGAACCTGGTGTAGCTGAGCCCGTGGCCAAAGGGGTAGAGGGGCTTGCAGTCCTCATCCACATACCCGCCGGTAAAGATAAAGGCAGAGGCGTCGGTTTCCTCGCTGTTGGCGCCATAGCCGCTTCCGGTGCGGTGATTGTAGGTGACCGGCACCTGCCCCACGCTGCGGGGAATGGTGACAGGCAGCTTGCCGCCGGGGCAGCGGGTGCCGTCCAGCACATTGGCGACAGCGACGCCCGCTCCCGCACCGGGCATCCAGGCCTGCAAAATGGCATCGGCATTCTCAGCCGCCCACGGCAGGGCAAAGATACCGGGCCCGTACAGAACCAGCACAACCGGCTTTCCCGTGGCCTTCAAGGCCTCCAGCAGCTGCTGCTGCACACCGGGCAGATCCAGATGACAGCGATCCTTACCTTCTCCGCCGGTGGAGCCAACCCAGCCGCAGTTTCCACCGGCAGCCATAACGACGACATCGCTTTCCTTCGCCGCCTGCACTGCCGCCGCAAAGCCGTCTGTCTCCATCCCCAGCAGGGAACAGCCCTCCGCATACCGCACCGAGAAGCGCTCACTCAGCACATCCTTCAGGGTGCGGGCGCCCATATCGCTCAGCACCGCGTTCATATCCTGCAGACGGGCAAAATCCTCCCGACTGTAGCTGGACGCCATAGAGGCAAAGGGCCCGGCCTGTCCCTTGGGCTTGTTCGCCTTGCCCGCCTCATCGGCAATGCCGTGGAAGCTGACCGGATTGAGGGCTTTTTTGCCTGCGTCCACCATCTCGATGTAGGCGGGATAGGTGTATCCGCTTACCGGATAGCGCAGACTGTCGGCGTGGGGGCCTACGACCGCCAGCCTGGCACCGGGCTTCAATGGCAGAATGCCGTTGTTTTGCAGCAGCACCAGGGACTGCTCCGCCATCTCCCCCGCCAGCGCCGTCTTGCTGTCATTGCGCATGGAGACAGCGACCCTGCCCTCATCCACATAGGGATTGTCAA
The DNA here is from genome assembly GCA_030265885.1 of Ruminococcaceae bacterium OttesenSCG-928-L11. GTDB lineage: Bacteria > Bacillota > Clostridia > Oscillospirales > Ruminococcaceae > WRAV01. The sequence goes on from JAJDGX010000205.1 coordinate 2,279, forward strand.
ACAGCCCATATTCAAATTTGATGGTGAGAATGCGCCGCACCGACTCATCCAGCACCGATTCCTCCAGCTTTCCGGCGCGAACATATTCCGGCAGATGACGGAATGCCCCACCCACCGGGATTTCGGCGTCCAAACCGGCCTTTTTGGCCAGCAGACCGGCTTCTTCATAGCTTCCCGCCAGCTTGAAGTAGTTGAACAGCTTCAGCACTGCCGCACCGTCGGAGATAAGCATCCCCCGGAAGCCCATGGTGTCCCGCAGCAGGGTGCGGGCAATCGCGGGATTCATAGCCACCGGCAGCCCGTCAATTTCGGAGTAGGAGGCCATCATGCCGCTGACATCCGACACCTTGGCGGCTGCCTCAAAGGGGGTGGCGAACATCTCATACAGTTCCCGGGGCGTTAGGCGGGTAGTGGCGATGTTAAGCCCCGCCTGGGTCTCGGCATACCCCAGAAAATGCTTGGCGATGCAGGCAACTCCAGATTCCTTGTCCCCCTGCATCCCCTCGACATAGGCCATACCCATCTGGCTGATGAGATAGGGATCCTCCCCAAAGGTCTCGTAGGTGCGCCCCCAGCGAGGATCCCGGGAGACATCGATGACGGGGCTCATGGCGGAGTTGATGCCCACCGCCCGGGATTCCTGGCCGATGACAGCGCTCATCTGCTTTGCCAGGTCAGGCCGCCAGGTCGCCGCCACGTTGATCATAGCGGGGAACAGGGTGCCGCCCGCCGCCGGATACCCGCAGAGATTCTCCGCCTGAAAGGCCACCGGGATGCCGAGGCGGGTCTCCTCCACAAAATACCGCTGCACCTCGTTGCTGAACCGGGCGATGTGGGCGGGATCCACCAGCCCCACAAGGGAGTATTGGGTGAACCGGCCATGTCCGTCGGGGTATTTTTCCCGCAGCAATGCCCCGTTGACTGCTCCCTCCTCCACAAAGCCCGGCAGGTCGCCGCAAAGCTGCGCCGCCTTCTCCTCCAGCGTCATCTGGGAAAGCAGATCCTCCACCCGCTTTTCCACAGGCTGCGATTTGTCCTTGTACGTCATATCCATACTCCTCGCATATATATTTACGGTGTTTTTGCAAAAGCACCGCAGAAAACCTTGTGATCCTGTGGCGGATGTGGGATAATAGCCGGGGACTGGCCGTTATCTTGAATCCGCAGAGAGAAGCAACGTATTAATAATGGGGTTTCACCCCAAACCCCATTTAAGGGGTTGAACCCCTTAAAAATCCACAATTAAATTATCATGTGGATTTTTTGGAATCCCTCAAATTGTGTTTTGGGGTTGGGATTTTGAGGCCCAGCA
>JAJDGX010000207.1 GCA_030265885.1 Ruminococcaceae bacterium OttesenSCG-928-L11
GCGGTAACCTCCTCGCTCGGGGCAACCGGCTGCTCAAGGTGGCTCATGGCGACCCGGATCTGGAAGGAGACGTCGTCGTGATCCACATCCATGATTCCGTCATACAATGCGGCGGTTTCCTGGATGATTTTCAGCCCGTAGCCGTGCACCATCTTATCCGCCTTGGAGGTAGCGGGCAGTCCGTGGGTCTCTATGGGGTTGGACTTGGAGTTGGAGCAGAACACACTGAACACGCCCTGCTCATCCTTTAGGATCAGCGAAATCCAGCGGCGCACGCCATTTGGCTGACTGCGGCAGGCCTCCAGCGCGTTTTCCACCACATTCAGCAGCACGGAGGTGAGATCCTTGTCGGCGATGGGGATGGCGGCGGGCAGGCCGTCAATTTTAAAGTGGAACTCCACATCCAGTTCCTCGGCTTTGCGGGTTACATAGGACAATACTATATTAACCAGTTCATTTTCACAGTATTCCACGGGCTTGCCGTGGGTATCGATTTGCAGCAGCCCTTTCAGGTAGGCGTCCAGTTCCTTGTATTCCTTGTTATCCAAATACTTTTGGGCGATGAGAATGCGGCTGCGGTTTTCGTGGAGGTATTTGCCTGTGCGACGGATGTACTCCCGCTGGAGGTGGTAATGCTCCCGGTGCAGATCCAGCTGGGCCTCGGTCAGCTTGCCCTTTTCCTTCAGGGCACGGCTGTCCAGCAGGACGGTAATGGTGTCCTGAATGAGGATGGAGCCGACCAAAACAATCAGCGCGATGCCTGCCAACTCCAGCCGCCAGCCGGTGATAATCGGCTCATATACGGGGTATATCGCCTCAAATACCAGCACACAGATGAAGATGCAGAAGGTTCCTGTCATCATCAGTGCGTGGCGTCCGCCTTGGCGCAGGGCGTGAATTCCGGCCAGCAGCAGATAGATGGCGGTTACCCAGATGGAAAGGCGCAGATAAATATACAGCAGATACACCTGTCGGCCCAAATCCGGCGCGGCGATGACTACCACCAGATCCGCCAGATAGGCGGTGGCGGCAAACAAGGCAACTCCATTGGCCAGCCGTTTGGGTGCGGAGCAGAGGAGTCCCGCCAAAATGGCTATCAGCGGGTACATGCAGTGGGAACAAAGGCGCTCCAGCACGTACCATTCCTTTCCCCGAAGCCCCAGTGCGTTCAAAATGGGATAGGCGGTGGCCCCGACAAAGCAAATACAGATACCGGCAAACAGGACAGCCTCCCGTATGGGACGATATCGTCGGCCCATAATCAGGTAAGCGCCGGCGATGAAAAGGGAAACCAGATTCATGGTTATCCGCACCAGAGAGCGCACCGTCAAATAGCGGTATACAGCAGAGGGCCGACCAAGACAGGGGATAACGCCTCCGCTGGAGGTATCCATATACTCGGAGACAGCCAGTACAATCTCCACCGAGTCCTTGGCGCGGAAGGTGACCATGGGGAATGTTCCGGTGGGCCCCTCAAAGCCGTCGCTGCCGCCCTCTCCGGCAAAGGCGGGTGCCCCGTTTACCCAGGCCCGGTAGGAGAGATAGACCTCCGGCAGCCACAGGGCATAGTCCCGCTCGGTGGCATCCAGGGGGATAGTCAGGCGGTATGTGGATTCGTAGTAGGGGTCGTCCTCATCCCGGTAGCCGGCACCCATGGCGTGATCCAGGTTGACATAGTCGTCCGGCTTCACATGCGCCAGCATATCGGGGGAAAGATACCGGCCCCGGTACAGCTCCCAGCCGGAGGTGGGGAAAAACATGGCGCTGGGATTTGACCAGTCTACATCCATGTGGACAACGCCGTTGTCGGTGGTGTAGGCGGTATAGGTGTACTTGTTGTCGTACCGGTATGTCAAAAAAAGGATGGCGGCGGCCAGCACCGTCAATCCCATCAGCCACAATACCGTATGAATCGGATGGGTTGCTTTCATATCGCTGTTCCTGCTCTCTCTGACGGGATACCGGGTTATCGATTGCATGGGGGTGACGCTGCATTTCCACTATCACTATACCATATTTTGGGACATTGTGAAACCGCTGGGAGATACTTCTCCGTCTTTGCACAAAAAAAACGCCGGGTGCGGCTTCCGGCAGAAGGCGCACCCGGGGCGATTCTCAGTCCTTGTAGGTGATCATGGCGCGCATGGCCTCCGGATATCGCTTTTTGGCGATGGGCACCGTGTGTCCACCCGGAAGCACATACTCAAACCGCCGGATTCCCGTGACCATTGACAGGTTCACCACAAAGCTGCGGTGGCACTGGTAAAATCTTCGGGTATCCAGCATGGATATGACAGAGTGAAGGGAACCGATGCCGGTCACAGACCGATCCCCCTTGCAGCGGACAATCAGCTTGGTTCGGATTACCTCGATGTACAGGATATCGTCGGCGGACACCCGGGTCTTTTGGCGGGGGCCGTCCTCGATATAGATGTAGCTGGCCGCCGGCTGACGATAGGGAACACACCGGTTCAGCGCCTCCGACAGGCGGGCGGGGGTAACCGGCTTGAGCAGGTAATGCACCGGCCCCACATCAAAGCTGGAAAGGGCGTATTCCGGGGCGCGGGTGACAAAAATAATGGCGGAGCGAATCTGCATTTGCCGGAGCCGCTTTGCCAGCTCAATGCCGTCCAGTTCGCCCTCCTCCATTAGAATATCCAGAAAAAACGCGTCGTAGTGCTGGCCGTCCTTCTCTATGGCCGCCAGCAGCTGGGATGGGGATGTGTATTCGTCAATCAGGCAGTCCTTCCCGTCCTCCTCCGCAACACGGGCCACGGACTCCGACAATTCACTGAGAAAGCCGCGATCATCGTCGCAGATAGCGAGTTTTAACACAGAAACCTCCATAGGTCATGCCAATATAAATCGATACAGAGATACCCGAAAATTCGGCAAGATTTGACACAATTATACTATAGGAAGGGGAGAAATGTCTATATGACCGGCCAGGCTCCTCGCGGCCTAAAAACAGGGAAAATACGTTCCCGATCCGCATGGTCAGCCGATTTGAGCAGATTGTGAACAAATTGTTAAAGTTGCGAAAAACGTAAGGCACAGCCGAGGGGCCTCGGCTTTACCCAACTGTGCCGGAGGCAGCCAGCCGTTCAATGGAATCGGCGGCCTCCGCCAGAAGCTCGGTGAGGGGCTTGTGGACAAGCCCGACAATGTGGGCGTGGCGGGATTGCATGCCCGATACGGGGATGAGTACCTTTTGCGCGGCGGATTCGCCGATGGCGGCGGCCATAGCCGGTGTGATCTCCCCCAGCATGGCGTTGGGGAACATGATGCCGATGGGCCCCGCCAGAATATCCGCGTGGCGGCTGTTGTAGGCCACGGCGTTTTCTCCCGTCGCACCCGAGGCGATGCCGGCCCGCATCATGTTGGAGGTGGCCACCGCGTTGGTGCCTACCACGGTGATGGCATCGGCCATGCCCCGCTCCTTGAGCAGCTCTGCCAGCTGGCGACCGATGCCCCCGCCCTGACCGTCGATGATTACAATGCGCATGTTGTGTCCTCCTGTTTCGATGGGCCATATCACAGAAGCCTCCGCGTGGGGCGGAGGCTTTTGTGCC
>JAJDGX010000208.1 GCA_030265885.1 Ruminococcaceae bacterium OttesenSCG-928-L11
TCCGCAAAACCGGTCAGGATGACGACCGATTTTGCTGGTGCGGTCGTCCATGCATCGTGGCCTTTTACCGGCCCGCACTTCCGTCCGCTCGCTTCATCTCCGGGTAAAGCCGGAGATTCCGCTCACTGGCATCCGAGCGGGCATACCCCAGCTACCCCATAAGCAAATCAGACAATGTCCCCGCCCGCCGCGACAATCCGCGGAGCGGAAAGCATGCAGCTTCAAGCTGCCGCTCGCCGCGACAATCCGCGGAGCGGAATGTGTGCAGCTTCAAGCTGCCGGAGCGGGATGTGTGCGGCTTTCAGCTGCTAAGGAGGAGAAGATGGGTAAGCTTTATGCGTATATCAAGCCGCTTATGGCGGCGATGATTGTCGCCATTGTCATCAAGGGCGCAGGCGCCATCACAGACATTATGATCCCTCTCTACATGGGCAAGGTGATTGACGAGGGCATCGCCGTGGCTGATGTAAACCGCATCTGGCAATTGTGCGCCATCATGCTGGGTTTGACAGCGGTGACAATCTTCCTCAATATTTTGGCCAACTATCTGTCGGCCAAAAGCAGCCAGGGCATCGGGGAAAACCTGCGCAACCACCTGTATGCCCACATCCAGCGGCTGCGAATTCAGGACGTGGACAAAATCTCCACCCCCTCGCTGATTACCCGCGTCACCAACGACGTGGAGCACGTACAACGCACCATCCTGATGATGTCCCGGGTCATAGTCCGCGCGCCTGTTATGGGCATCGGCGGTGTTGTGCTGTCGCTGCTCATTGACCCGTACCTCACCAGCGTCATCTTTGTGGGCATGATTTTCATTGGCACCATCAGCTGGTTTTCCTACAAGGCCACCCGCCCCATATTCCGGCGTGTGCAAAAGAGCATCGACCGGCTCACAACCATCCTGCGGGAAAATCTGGCGGGAGTCCGGGTCATCAAATCCTTCGACAAGACAGACTACGAAATCGACCGCTTTGACAAGCAGAGCATGGAGGTCAAGTCCAACGAATTGAAGGCGGGCCGTTACCATGCGTTCATTGGGCCGACCATTGCGCTGACAAACGGCTTCACGGTGGCGGCCATCCTGTTTGCAGGCAGCTGGCGGATTCACTTTTCCGGGGTGGAGATCGGCCAGGTTGTCACAGTGGTCAACTACGTCAACCAGATTATCATGGCCATGGCCCAGGTGCCCCGTATCTTTATGATGTTCAGCCGTGCCAATACCTCCGCCAACCGCATCAGCGAGGTGTTCGACATGCAGGAGACCACGGAATACGGCCCCGAGACCACTCCGGCGGACACAGACACCGTGCTGGAATTCCGGGGTGTCCAGTTCCGATACCCGGAGACCTCGGCCAAGGCCCTGCAGAACATCGACTTTCAGATTCGGCGAGGCGAGACGGTGGCGGTCATCGGCGGCACCGGATCCGGCAAGACCACTCTGCTCAATCTGATTCTGCGGCTGTATGAGCCGACAAAAGGCGAGATTCGCCTCCAGGGCCGCCCCATTGGCGACTACACCCGGGATGCGCTTCACAGTGCTGTGACAGCGGCTCTGCAGCAGTACAACATCTTCGCCATGAGCATCGGCGAGAACATCACGCTGGACAAAGCAACCGATGCCGGGCAGCTGGAGCAAGCGGCCTCCTCGGCCCAGCTGATGGATTTGGTGGACAATGTGGAGGGCCGGTTCGACTATGTCATCGCCCAGACAGGCAGCAACATTTCCGGCGGACAAAAGCAGCGCATCAGCATTGCGCGCACCCTTTACCGTCAGGCGGATTTAACGGTTCTGGACGACGTGTCCAGCTCCCTGGACTACAAAACGGATTTGCGCCTTCGCTCCGCTCTCCGAACGAATTACAAGGATAAGGCGATGCTGCTCATTTCTCAGCGCATTGCCAGCGTTAAAAACGCGGATCGAATCCTGGTGCTGGACAAGGGGGAAATGGTCGGCTTCGGCACTCACCAGCAGCTGACGGAAACCTGCCGGGCCTACCGGGAAATCTGCGAAACTCAAGGCGTTCAGGTGCCGGAATGGAAGGTGCGGAATGCGGTCTGATACAGCGAGCAAAACAGTGACAAAGCGGCGCATCGGATCCCTGCTGGGGATCCTCAAATACATGCTGCACTACAAAAAATCCATTGCGGTTATATTGATTGCCGCCATTTCCGGCAACGCACTGGCGCTGCTGATCCCCAATATTACGGGCAAGCTGGTGGATACCCTGATCCAGCCCTGGAACGACGCCCACATCGAGGCTCTGCTGCACGGCGTGCTGCTGATAGCGGGTGTGGCGGTGGTGTCGTGGCTGCTGTCGGTGGTGCAAAACGTTTTGATGCTGAACACAGCGCAGAATATGGTCACCCGGCTGCGCCACGACGTGTTCTCCAAGCTGATGAGGCTGCCGGTTTCCTACTTCGACACCCGCAGCAAGGGCGACATCATCAGCGTGGTCTCCGTAGACATCGACAACATCAGCGACACCGTCTCCTCCGACGTGGTAACCCTGATTTCCGGCGTTATCACCGTAGTGGGTGCTCTGACGATGATGCTCACCATCAGCCCGCCCCTGACCCTGATTTTCGCGGTGACAGTCCCCGCCATGTTCATCGCCGCGCGGATAATGTCCAAGCGGGCCCGCATTTTGCACCGGGCGCGAAAGGACTGCTTCGGCAAGCTGTGCGGCTATACCGAGGAAATGATCACCGCCCAGAAAACCGTCAAATCCTATGGGCTGGAGGAATACAACCTGAGCCGTTTCCGGGAGACCACGGCCGACCTGAAGGAAAAGGGGGCCCGGGCGGAATTTCAATCCAGCTGCATGATGCCCACCATGAACGGCATCAACAACCTGAACTTCACTCTCATTTGCGTGTTCGGGGCCATTATGGCTCTGGGCGGCAATTTTTCCGTCGGCAATATCTCGGCCTTTGTTCTCTACTCCAAGCGGTTTGCCCACCCCATTGTGGAGACGGCCAACATCATCAATATGTTCCAGACCTCTCTGGCTGCCTGCGACCGGGTATTCTCCATCCTCAACGCCGACGCGGAGCCCGACGAAGCGGCAGCGGAGCACGGCACCGTCATGCGGACTGTCAAGGGGGACATCACCCTGGACAACGTCAACTTCTCCTACCGGGAGGATACGCCGGTGCTGCAGGATGTGGATGTGGAAATCAAGCAGGGCCAGACCATTGCCGTGGTGGGGGCCACCGGCTCCGGCAAAACCACCCTGATAAGCCTTCTGCTGCGGTTTTACGATGTCACAGCCGGCCGCATCCTGCTGGACGGCAAGGACATCCGGGAATATCCCCTTCAGGAGCTGCGCCGGTGCTTTGCCCTGGTGCTCCAGGACAGCTGGCTCTTTGAGGGCACCGTCTACGACAACATCGGCTATGCCGCCCCGGCTGAGCGCAGTACCAAGGAGGCCATCCGCCAGATGTGCAAGGACATCAAGGTGGATTCGTTCATCCAGACCCTGCCCGACGGCTACGACACCATTCTCTACAACGATTCCGGCGGCCTGTCCCAGGGGCAGAAGCAGCTACTGAACATCGCTCGGGCC
>JAJDGX010000209.1 GCA_030265885.1 Ruminococcaceae bacterium OttesenSCG-928-L11
CAAGCAAGGTGAACTTTGTTGCCCACAGGCAGCTTAGCATCCACGTCCGCACCTGCCAGAGGCAGGGTAAAGCCCGCCTCTTCGGTGCTGGTGCGCCGCTGTCCATCCTATAATATATCTGCAACGCAAAAAGACTCCCGGTTGCCATATTCGGCGACCGGGAGTCTTTTTGCGTTGACGGAACCCTATAAATACGGATGAACAGAAAGGCGGCGGCTTCTCCAGCCGCAGGCTTCGCCCACTCTCCCAGGAAGCGGGTGAAAGCGCTACACAATGCGCTATTCCATCTCATAAGTTTGCATTGTTCCAGAAAGCATTTGAAGGAAGCCAAACCGTTTGTAAAAGTCTTGTAATTTTTCCTCATACATTACTGAAATCCACAAAATTTTCTTTTCCTTCAGTTTTGAAACAATCCTATTCATCAATTCTGTACCAACCCCTTGCCCTTGATATGCTGGGTCAACAGCCAAATCTTGAATGTAGGCGTCAGTAACTCCGTTTGAAACGGTATCAACATATCCAATCAGTTTATTGTCATCATAGCAAGCAATATGATAATACGAAGCCATTAGTGGATTGTTATAGCAGTTCTCCATGCCATTCCAACCAACGCTTCGGCGAAGGGCGGCAATCGCTTCGGTAGATGTAGGCTCGTTTTCTATGTATGTAACCATCTGCATGACCTCCTAGTTTATTGTCCCTTCCGGTAGTATAGCACGAAAGCATTAAGGTTTCCGCAAAAATATCCAAGCCCTTCTGCGGTCAAACGCCGCCGATGGGCTTTTTATATAGAGATTTTTCAAAAGGAAAACTAACGGCAGGGCACAGGTAAAACGCGCCCATAGGTTGATTAGCTTATTAAACTCAATTTTGTCAGCCTGCTGTCAACGAGTCCTAGTAGTCTGACCAGCCGGCTCTCAAGCTAAAATTTCTACTGCCGCTCGCCAATCGTTTCGTCATCGTCGTCGCCGGGCGTCAGCCCGCCTTCCTCCTCTTCCTTACGCTTGTCGGCGGCAGCGAAATTTTATTGCTTGTTTTCTAGCTGGTCAGACTACTAGCTTCTCTTATCCCTATCACAATATGTCTGTATATTCGTGTATTTGTCATAGTAGCACACAGCGCGCCATTTTACAACTCGGGGCGTCGCCAGCCTTCCCAAAAATCGTATACCACATCTCCAACATGCCGCACCTTCCCCCTTTGTCTGCTGCGACACAATCCCCAACCACCCAGTTTCTTCGCCTGACTCCCCCCAGACGTTGACTTTCGGCCGAATATGGAGTATACTGCAATTACTTTAACGTGTAAGTGGTGAGAAAATGGCGCGACGCGTAACTGTTCGGGATATTGCCGAGGCCGCCAATGTCACAGCGGCAACGGTCTCCTATGTACTGAACAACAGCCCCAACCAAAGCATTTCCCAGGAAACCCGCGAACGGGTGCTCAAAGCCGCCGAGGAACTGCAATACGTCCCCAATACCGCGGCTCGCTCCCTAAAAAACCGCCGCAGCCACACCATAGGCGTCGCCATCGAAAAAAACCTCTCCACGCCCCGATTCAGCCAGACTGTCGCCGGCATCCGCAAGGTGCTGGACGCTCACGGTTACAACATCCTGCTGTGCGGCTTTCAAAAGCGGCACGGCATCCACGTCGATTACCTGAACAACTACTTCGAGGGCCGGGTGGATGGCGTCATCTTTCTGGGCAAGGACAATCAGGGCCCGGATGCAGCAGCCGTGCAGATGATAGCCGACCGCCGCATTCCCTTTGTGGCCTTCGATTGCTGCCAGGCTGACACCGGCTACAGCACCGTGGATTTTGACTATCAACAGGGCGCGCAGACTGTCGCTCAGCGGTTGCTGACCCATTGTTGGGAGCGCCTTGTATACATCCGTCCCCAGATGGACACCACCCAGGAACAGGCGCGGGAAGCGGGTGTACGCGCCGCTGCGGCCGGCTTCCCCCATATCCGGCTGGAGATTCTAACCGTGGCCATTACTCAGGAAGATCTGGATGCGATGGACGACGCGGGCTACGAAAACATCCCCGAGATTGCAAGCCGCGTTTCCGCCTCTATGACCCAGGCTTTGGAGCGGCTTCCCGCCCTGATAAGCAGCGGGGATGCGGTGATTTCCAGCTGGGAAAGCTGGGCCGGTCTCATTCGGGCGCGGTGTGAAGGGCTTGACATTGCCATCGGTGAGCTTGCCAACAGCCGGGATGGCCGTTCCAACGCGGATCTCTCCCTGCAGCTGCCCAATTTCAGGGCGGGACAGCAGTGCGCCGAGTTGCTGCTGCAGGCCCTGGACAACACCCCACCCCAGTCTGTTGTTTTGGCCCAGACCTGTGTGGATTCCTCCGCGCTGCCATACGTAGGAATTTGAGCCTTTTTGCGTTTGCTTACACGTGTAAGCAGTGCGAATTTATCCCTGTTTTGCACATTGTTATGGTTGTAACAATCCAGATGCGGCGACAGGTGCGGCGCAGCACATGCCGGCTGCGCGATGGACTAAAAATTGCCATCCCGGAAAAGGGTTTGCGAATAAAATCCAACAAGCCTCCCCGGGGTATCAAGAGCACAAGTCTTGCAAGAGGCAATCGCCCATCACGCCGGGTGAAAGAGAAATACAAATTGTCCCATAGGCACGCCCTGCAACGTTGGGTGGAGAATGAATCTCTCTGGGGTAGCCCCGGGGTATCGAGGTCACGACACCGTCCTGCTGGGCGAAAGGAAAATACGAATCGTCCCATAGGCACATCCTGCAACGTTGGTGGAGAATGAATCTCTCCGGGGGAGCCCCGGGATATTGAGAGTACAAGTCCTTTTACAAAGGACTATACCGTCCTGCAAGGGGCAGTCGCCCAGCGCTGGGGTGAAAGGGAAATATGGTCGCCTCAGGGAGCGGGGAATAAAGCCCTTTCGGTGTATTAATAGCTTTCATGGAGGAAACATCAGCGGGATTTTTTTGAGGCAAAGGATTGGGTGCGCTTTTCGGCGATGAACACAAAATAGCCGTCCACCTCTTGAATTTTTACGCCGCCAAAAATAGAGATGAATTTGTTTTTGTACCAGTCTCTGCGTTTGGTAACCATCAGCATCCGTCCGCCAATGGCAAGCCGGTTGAAGCCTTTCTCGATGAAGTGCTTGGGCACGCTGAAATCGGCGTGGTAGGGCGGGTTGGAGAGGATAACCGTGAACCCGAAATCGTCAATGCTCCGGAAGCCGTCGCTTTGGACAATCTTTACATCGGGGACATTGTTCAGCGCGGCGTTTTGTCGGGCTTGCTCCACCGCCAGCGGGTCGATGTCGCACATGGTGACGCGCTCCGCGCCAATGCACTTCGCCGCGTAGATGCCGACAACGCCGTAGCCACAGCCCAAGTCCAGCACCTTGTCCGACGGCAGAAGATTTATGCACGACAGCATGGCCGCCGTGCCCGCATCCAGGCCACCCGGCGAAAACAATTCCGGGGCGGTTTGGAGGGTTAGGGGGATATCGTTGATTGCAATGGCAAGCATTTTGTCACCTCGTTTTGTGGTTGTGCCGCAATGGGAGAATTTGCACTCTGA